>DATLVV010000294.1:0-2183 GCA_035577165.1 Steroidobacteraceae bacterium
CACCGGTGCGACCACTGGCATATTCAGCCGCGAAATCGTCCAAACCTCGACCTGCAACAACTGTCACACTTTTTTGAACGAGCACGGTGGGTCCCGAGTCGAGGTGCAGTACTGCGTGATGTGCCACAACCCAGGGACCGCTGATCCTGACAGCGGCAATACGCTGGACATGACCGCGATGATCCATAAGATTCACAGTGGCATCAACCTGCCCAGCATCCAGGCTTCCGGCGGGAACACCGCTCCGACACTGGGCATAGGCTACTGGATCGTCGGCCATAATGCGTCGCTGAACAACTTCAATACCGTGCTCTTTCCTCAGGACACGCGCAACTGCCAAACCTGCCATGTGCAAGGTATTGCGACGCTGCCTGACGCAGCCAACTACAACACCAAGCCGACCATTCAGGCCTGCGGTGCCTGTCATGACACTGTCAACTTCGCGACCGGCGCGAACCATGCCGGCGGCGTTGCCAATGACTCGCAGTGCGCCACCTGCCATTCGGCAACCGGCGGCCTCTCGGCTGCGTCCAAACATGTGATTCCCGAAATCGCCGCCGCAGCCAAATTCCAATTCCTCGTCAACAAGGTGAGTTTCGTCACGAGCGGCGGGGCGATGTATCCCGTCGTGAATTTCTCCGTAGTCGACCCCACCAACGGCAACGCGCCCTACAACATCCTCACCGACGCGCCCTTTGTCGGCATCGATCCAGGTACTGGGAAACCGGTGTGCGCCTCCAAGGGCACGGCAAAACTGGCTTTCGACATCGCCTGGGATAGCCGCGACTACACCAACTGGGGCAGCGGCGCGACGTCTGATGATTGGGGTCAGCCCATCACTTTGAATGCGCTCGTCGGCGCCGGATGCGCGACCAACGTGCCGCCGTCAGCGGTCTCCGGACCGGACGCCACGGGCGCCTTTACGTTGACCTCCCCCACGGCGCTACCGGCTCCGCCGGCCGCCCATTGCCCGCCCGCGGGTGCCGCGGCATGTGCCGCGATCAGCAACGTGGGCGTCGTCATGGAAGGACGAACGGGGGTGGTCACGACCGGACCGGGAGCGGCGAAGATTCCGGTCACGAGCGCGGTCGGCTACGGGAATGCAAGCGGCGGCACACCTGTGGTGCGGCGTACCGTCGTCGACAGTGCCAAGTGCAGTGTATGCCACAGTCTGTTGTCCGAGCATGGCGGGAGCCGAAACGGCAATGTGCAAGTCTGCACCGTCTGCCACAATCCTGCTTCCACCGATGTGAACGATCGGCTGGCGCTCGGGCCCACGACACCGGGCATCGATGGGCTGTGGGAGCAATCGATCGATTTCAAATACCTGATTCACTCCATTCACGATGGTAGCGCGCGCGGCGCGGCGGGCTCACCGTTCGTTATCGGGTCCAACGACTTCACCAGTGTGGTGTACCCGGGCCAGATCAATCGCTGCGACATGTGTCACGTACCCTCAAGCTACTACCCCGTGGACACCACGATGGTGCAGGCCACGACGTTCTTCACCGGATTTTCCACGCAGGCGCCGAACCCAACGACGCCGGGCAATCCGATCGCGACCTCGGCGACTATGACGGTGTGCTCGTCTTGCCATGTCGATGCCTCGACCCAATCGCACATGCTGCAAAACGGCGGAAGCACGACGGTCAGCAAGGACGCGGAAGGCCGTACGATTCCAAGTTCCAACAACGAGACCTGCAGCATCTGTCATGGTCCGGGCGGTGTGGCGGACGTCCAGGTAATGCATCACGTCCCAGCGGGCAATTAAGTGAAGGCGGTCCGCCGCAACTTCGTGATGGTTACGTGGGTGCTGTTGATTGCGGGCCTCGTACGGGCTATCGGCGCAGACCAGCCGCCGACACCGGCCCCGCAGATCCCCGCCGCACCGGGCGCGCAGACGCCTGCCACCCCCGCCGCGCCTGCTGCGCCCGCTGCACCCGCGGCGGAGCCGGCATCAACGCCGCCAACTCCCGCCACGCCGCATTACAGCGAGACGGGAGCGGACACCTGCTTGATCTGTCATGCCGAGCCTAACATCACGAACATCTTTCGCACGAAGCATGCTCGTCCAAATGATCCGCGCGGCCCCTTCGGCCATGGTGGGTTGCAGTGCGAAGCGTGCCACGGGCCTGGCGGCGCGCATGTGGATGGCGGCGGCGGACCGCTCGAGGGCATGGTGG
>DATLVV010000295.1:0-3017 GCA_035577165.1 Steroidobacteraceae bacterium
GTATCCGAACAGCGTGGTCCGGACCGAGGGTGTCGGAGCGTGCCTGTGGCTGCGACCCGATCAGCGCTTGCTGTTGCTTGCGGCGGACGCCGCGCCGCTTGACGTCGCGCGGATTCGGACAGCGAACGCGTCCGACGCCTGGGTGCTCGATGCCGGCGCACGCTACGTCGAGTTCGCCGTGACCGGACGCGGCGCCGTCCCGGTGCTCAACGCGGCCTGCAGCTTGGATTTGCGCGAGGCAGCGTTTCCCGTGGACAGCTGCGCGCAAACCCGCTTTGATCAGATCCCGGTTGTGATTTTCCGTTCATCTCCAGAGCGCTTCGACATATTTGCGGAGCGACCGCTCGCCGACCATCTATGGCTCTGGATGTGCCGTGCCGTCAACGATATGAGGGAGTGAAGAATGACGCAACACCATGCAAGAAACGATGATCCTCGCTGGATCCCATATCGCGGCCCGCGGCCCACCGACGCGCGACCCGAGATTGTGGTGGCCGACGTGCTGCCTGAGGATTCGCGCCTGTGGGTGCCGATAGGCGACAAGGTTTGGACCCGGCCGTTGAGCTTCGTACCCACCCAGGGCTATTGGGTGCACCTATTGCGGGTCGCGCGGTCGGGGGTGTTCAATCGACACCGGCACGCCTCGCCGGTGCATGGATATGTTCTGAAGGGGCGATGGTACTACCTTGAGCACGAGTGGGAGGCGACCGAGGGTTCCTACGTGTTCGAACCGCCGGGCGAGACGCACACCCTCGTGGTGCCGGACGGCGTCGAGGAGATGATCACGCTTTTTCACACCACCGGCACGATCCTATATGTGGACCCCGATGGAGCCGTCACCGGCCATGAGGACGTCATCACGCGCATCGAAGCCTGCCGGCGGCACTTCATTGAGGTCGGACTCGGCGCCGACTTCGTCAACGGCTTCATCAGGTGAGCGCATGACCACGCTGGCGTCGAGCGACATCAAGCATCTGATTCACGGCTACACGAATCTGGCGCAGCACCGCAGTGCCGGTCCGCGAATTATTTCCCGGGGCGAGGGTATCTACGTCATCGACACGGACGGACGGCGGTACATCGAAGCGGCCGCCGGGATGTGGTGCGCCAGCTTGGGGTTCAGCGAAGAGGCGCTGGTCGAAGCGGCGGTACGTCAATTTCGCGAGTTGCCCTACTACCACACGCTCGCCTCGCAAAGCGTCGTGCCGTCGATCAGGCTGGCCGAGAAATTGAGCAGCATGGTACCGATCCCCGACAGCCATGTGTATCTCACGCTGTCAGGGTCCGAGGCGAACGATTTTCTGATCAAGTTCCTGTGGTACTACAACAATGCGATGGGACGGCCGAAAAAGAAGAAGGTCATATCCAGAATCAACGGCTATCACGGCGCCACCGTCGTCGCTTCCAGTCTCACCGGCATTGCGCGCAACCACACCGGCTTCGATGTACCCCTGCCGGGCTTCCTGCACACCTGGGATCCGCACTACACGCGGTATCGCCTGGATGGAGAGAGCGAGGAGCAATTCGTGGAGCGGATTCTGCACGACCTCGAACAGATGATCATCCAGGAGGGTCCGGACACCATCATGGCGTTCATGGCCGAACCGGTCACCGCCGGCGGCGGTGTGGTCATTGCACCGGACGGCTACCATGCAAAACTTCAGTCGCTGCTGTCGAAGTACGAAATTCTGTTCCTCGCCGACGAAATCGTGACGGGGTTCGGGCGCACCGGAAACATGTTCGGATGCGATACCTTCGGCATTCGACCGGCCGCCATGACGCTGGGAAAGGCGCTATCCGCCGCCTATCAGCCGATCGCCGCCATCGCGCTGCGCGGGGACGTTTACGAGGTGATCGCCGAGGCCGGCGAACGGTGGGGAAGTTTCGGCCATGGCAACACTCACAGCGGCACCCCGGTGGGTGCGGCGGTCGCGCTCCGCACATTGGAACTGATGGAGGAAAGAAAAATTCTGGATCATGTCCGCAACGTGTCCTCGACATTTCTGCGGCGCCTCGAGCGCCTCGACCAGCATGACTTGGTCGCCGAGACCCGCGGCGTCGGCCTGATCGCGGCCATTCAGCTCAAGACCGGCGGCAAGGTCGATGCCGCCGCCGTCAAGGCCTGCGCCGAAGAGGAAGGGGTCATTGTTCGGGTGGTGCCGAGCGGCAACAGCGTGGCGCTCTCGCCGCCGCTCATCATCAGCGAGCGAGAGGTCGACGATCTCTTCGACCGGCTCGACTCGGCGCTGCGACGCGCGGCCGCATTGCAATGAGCGGAGATCAGTATCCGGAAATTCGCGAGGCCATCGGCGACTTGTGCCAGGGCTTTCCGGATCAGTACTTCCGCCGCCTGGACCAGGCGCGGGGCTATCCGGTCGAATTCGTCGAGGCGCTCACCAAGGCGGGATGGCTCGCAGCCTTGATCCCCGAAGAGTTCGGCGGATCCGGGATGAATCTCTCTCAAGCATCCGTGATCATGGAGGAGATCAATCATTGCGGGGCGAACGCAGGCGCGTGCCACGGACAGATGTATCTGGTGAACGTGCTGGTACGGCACGGCTCCGCGGAACAGAAGCGCGGTTACCTGACCCGGATCGCTTCGGGCGACTTGCGCTTGCAGTCGATGGCCGTGACCGAGCCGACGACCGGTACCGACACCACCCGGATGAAGACCACGGCGGTCCGCAACGGTTCGCGCTACCTGGTCAACGGCCAGAAGGTATGGATCTCGCGCGTCGGCCACTCGGATCTCATGCTGTTGTTGGCGCGCACGACCCCGCTTACCGAGGTGCGGCGACGATCGGATGGGCTGTCGGTGTTCATCGTCGACCTGCGCGAGGCGCTCGGCCGGGGCCTTACGCTGCGCCCGATCCAGAATATGGTCAACCAGGACAGCAGCGAGCTTTTTTTCGACAATCTGGAGATTTCCGCCGAGAATCTCGTGGGCGAGGAAGGCCGCGGATTCCAATACATTCTGGACGGGCTCAACGCCGAGCGCGCGCTCATCGCCGCCGAGT
>DATLVV010000296.1:0-3985 GCA_035577165.1 Steroidobacteraceae bacterium
CGCCATCGTCTTCGGACCGCAATCCGCCAAACGCGTCGACGATGCTCCGCGCGTGGTGCGCGTCGTTGCGCACGCGGAGCTGCCGCAACCGTACACCAACAATTCCAAGGCAGCACGCGCGCCTTCCGTGTGGCTCGCGGATATCGCCGCACTTCGCCGCGCCGGGCGCAACCGCGAAGCGGACGAGGAGTTGCGCCGCTTTCGCACTGCCTATCCCACCTACCCCGTCTATCCTGCGTACGCGGCCGCGATCCGACCCTGACGCGCGCCCGCGCGCGCGAACCCCATCGGACGTGCAATATGGGCTAAAATTCCCCGCTTTTGCGCTGGGAGCTAGTCATGAAGAATCCAGTCACTGTCACCATCACGGGCGCCGCCGGCAATATTGGTTATGCGCTGGCGTTTCGGGTCGCATCGGGTCAAATGCTCGGCGCCGATCAGCCCATCAATTTGAACCTGCTGGAGATCCCGGCGGCGAGCGCGGCGGTGCAGGGCGTGGTGATGGAGTTGAACGACTGCGCCTTCCCGACTCTGAACAAAGTGACGGCCACGGCCGATGCCAACGTCGGCTTCAAGGATTGCAATTTCGCCATGCTGGTCGGCGCTCGGCCGCGGGGTCCGGGCATGGAGCGCAAAGATCTGCTGTTGGAAAATGCCAAGATATTCTCGGCTCAGGGAAAGGCCCTGGACGCGGTTGCCGCCCGCGACGTACGCGTGCTGGTGGTGGGCAATCCAGCCAATACGAACTCGCTGATCGCGCAACGCAATGCGCCCTCGCTGCCGCCTCACCGCTTCACGGCGATGACCCGCCTGGATCACAACCGCGGCCTGGCGCAGCTCACTGAGAGGAGCGGAGCGCCCTTGGCGGAGGTCAAGAGAGTCATCATTTGGGGAAATCACTCCGCAACCCAGTACCCCGATCTGCATCACGCCACGGTCGCAGGCCGTCCCGCCCTGACGGTGGTCGACGCGGGTTGGTTCAAGGACACGTACATACCCACGGTGCAGCAGCGCGGCGCGGCCGTCATCAAGGCAAGAGGCACATCCTCGGCGGCCTCCGCCGCAGCGGCGGCGCTCGACCACGTTCACGATTGGATGCAGGGCACCGCCCCCGGAGACTGGGTCAGCATGGCCGTTTCCTCCGACGGCAGTTATGGAATCCCGGCGGGAGTGATCTATTCCTATCCCGTAACCTGCAAGAACGGCGAATACAGCATCGTTCAAGGATTGAGCATCAACGAGTTCAGCCGCGACAAGATGCAGGCCACGCATCGTGAATTGCTGGAGGAACGAGATGGTGTCAAAGACCTAATTTGAATGCGTTCCCATGAATAGCGTGGCGTCGGGCGTGGGCTTGGCTTTGGCCTGGGCGGTGCTGTTCATGGGAGCCATCCTGGTTCTCGCTTATCGCCGTGTGGGTCTCGCCTGGAGTTCCTGCGTGCTGGGCGGACTGCTGCTCGCCTATTGGGCGCTCGGAACGCAGCCCACCTGGGGCAAGGCGCTGATCTCCGCCCCCTATGTGTTGCTGCTGCTGCTGAACGTGCGCCCCTTGCGGCTGCGTCTCGTCACCCGGCCATTCCTGCGCAGCTACCGCCGCTTGCTGCCGTCGATGTCGGCCACCGAACGCGAAGCGCTGGACGCGGGAACGGTGTGGTGGGACGGAGAATTGTTCACCGGCGGGCCCAACTGGCAGAAGCTCATGTCCGCCAAAGCACCGACGCTCACGGCAGCCGAGCAGGCCTTTCTGGACGGCCCCTGCGAAGACCTGTGCGCCATGCTGGATGACTGGGACATCACCCATCGGCGCGCCGACCTGTCTCCCGAGGTTTGGAATTTCATCAAGTCGCGCGGATTTTTCGGGATGATCGTTCCGCGGCGCTACGGCGGCCTCGAGTTCTCGGCGTATGCGCACTCCTGCGTGCTGGTCAAGATCGCGTCGCGCTCGGGCACGGCTTCCTCGACCATCGCCGTGCCGAATTCTCTGGGGCCGGCGGAATTGTTGCTGCACTATGGAACCGAAGCACAAAAGAATCATTTCCTGCCGCGCTTGGCCCGCGGCGAGGAAGTGCCTTGTTTCGCTCTCACCGGTCCTCGCGCCGGCTCCGATGCCGCTTCGCTTCCCGACACCGGGGTCATCTGCCGCAGCCTCTGGCAGGGCACGGAAATCACCGGCATCAGGCTCAATTTCTCGAAGCGCTACATCACTTTGGCACCCGTCGCGACCGTGGTCGGACTCGCCTTTCGGCTGTTCGATCCCGACAAGCTGATGGGTGAGAAAGCAGACCTCGGCATCACCTGCGCATTGATTCCCCGGGACACGCCCGGCGTGACCATCGGGCGGCGGCACTTTCCCATGAATGTGCCGTTTCAGAACGGGCCCATTCAGGGACACGATGTGTTCGTGCCCATCGACGCCATCATCGGCGGCTTTCAGATGGCGGGCCAGGGGTGGCGCATGCTGGTGGAGCAACTGTCGGTGGGCCGCTGTATCTCGCTGCCCTCGAGCGCCGCCGGCGGCGCGCAGGCGGCCGTCTATGCCTCGGCTGCATACGCGCGCATTCGCCGCCAATTCAACATGCCCATCGGCCGCTTCGAGGGTGTCGAGCAAGTGCTCGCGCGCATGGCGGCGCGCAGCTACATCGTGGACGCAGCGCGCTCGGTCACGGCAGGCGCGATCGACGGCGGTGAAAAACCGTCGGTGCCGTCCGCCATGCTGAAATATCACGCCACCGAATTCGGCCGCATGATTGCCAACGATGCGATGGACGTGCACGGCGGCAAGGGCATTTGCCTGGGACCCAACAACTATTTGGCGCGCGGTTATCAGATCGTGCCGATCGGCATCACGGTCGAAGGCGCCAACATCCTGACGCGCAGCTTGATCATCTTCGGCCAGGGGGCCATACGCTGCCATCCCTTCGTGCTGCGCGAAATGAATGCGGCGCGCAATCCGGACCGCGAGGCCGGCGTGGCCGAGTTCGATCGGGCACTCATGGGGCACGTCGGATTTGCAATTTCCAATGCCGTGCGCTCGCTGGTCCTGGGCCTGACGCTCGCGCGCTTCACCAAGGTGCCGGAGACCGGCGCGACGATGCGCTACTTCCAGCACATCAACCGTTACAGCGCGTCGTTCGCACTGGCCACCGACATCGCCATGCTCGCGCTCGGCGGTTACCTCAAGAAGAAGGAAAGCTTGTCCGCGCGTTTGGGCGACGTATTGTCGATGATGTACCTGGCATCGATGGTGTTGAAGCACCACGAGAATCAGGGCCGCGAGGCTGCGGATCTGCCGCTGGTCGAATGGGCCTGCCGCGCCCTGCTGTATCAGGCCCAGGAACAACTGCATCTGTTTCTGCGCAATTTTCCGAACCGGTCGCTCGCGGCATTGATGCGGCTGCTGATCTTTCCGCGCGGACTCACCTACTTCGCGCCGAGCGACCGTCTGGGACGCGGCATCGCCGATCTGATCGTGAATCCGACCGCGGCCCGGGAGCGGATGAGCCGGCATATATACAAGACTCAAGCCGCAAACAATCCTCTGGGGCTGCTGCAAGAAGCATTGATCCTGTCGACCATGGCCGAATCGCTGGAGAAGCGCCTCCGGGTGGACGGCGTCAAGACCGGGCGCATCACGGCACTCGATCTGCCGGGCCAGATTTCTCAAGCCGTGGCCTTGAACATCCTGAGCGAAGCCGAAGCCGCCGTGTTGCGCGACTACGATGCCAAGGTGTCCCACCTCATCGGTGTCGATGACTTCGCGCCGCAGGAATTGGGCGCGGGCCGGGAACCTCGCTGAGTGCCGGAACAGCCCGCCGCTCCGCAGAGTGCCGCGCGCCGCTGTCTCAACTGCGGTGCGGTGTTGACGGGGCGCTATTGCGCGAATTGCAGCCAGGCCGCCGACGTCCATGTGCCGGGCACGCGCGAGCTGCTGCACGAGGCGCTCGAGGGGATCACGCATTCTGATTCGCGGCTGTGGCGCACCCTG
>DATLVV010000297.1:0-5977 GCA_035577165.1 Steroidobacteraceae bacterium
CGAAATCCCGGGCGGCAGCTTAGGGCCTGTGAACAGGGCCTAGGCCTCCGTTTCCAGCGCGACGGCCAGCATGGACTCACGGGCCCGCATCGCAGCCGCGCGCCGCAGCGCTGCTTCCTCCGGATTCTGATCTTCGATCCGAGCGGCCGCCACCTCGTTGTTCAGCCACGAATCGGCCTGCTTGTAGTAGTTGCGGGAATGGCGTCCCTTGATGCGGTAATCGCGATCCGTCGAGTCCGCCCAGTCCTTGTCGCTGACCACCGATTCGGCCGCTTTGTGGAAGAAGCCCGTGTTCTTGATGGGATACGCAACCGTGGTCAAATGAATGTCCGGCAGGCACCTTTTCACCAAATCGACAGTCGCCGCGATGTCTTCGATCTGTTCGCCCGGATATCCCCACATCAGAAACATCCCAACTTGAATTCCGTAGCGCTTCGCGGCATTCGCCGCCCAAATCACCTGCTCCACCTTGACGCCGCGCTCCATGCCGTCGAGGATGCGCTGGCTGCCGCTTTCCGAACCAATCCATATCCGGTAGCAACCCATGTCCGCAAGCGTCTCGAGCACCTCGTCCTTCATCATCCGATCGGCCCGTGAGATGGTTTCAAACGGCACGCGCAAGCCGCGCCGCTTCAACTCGGTCGCATAGTTGAAGAGCCATGGATGGCTGATCGTGAATACGTCGTCCGCGTACCAGACCTGATCCGGCTTGTACACATTCACGATGTGCTCGAGTTCGGCTGCGCTGTCCAGATAACTGCGGCGGCGGTGGGTATAGCCGAAAACGGCATGTGAACACCAGTTGCATTTGTACGGGCAGCCGCGTGCCGTGATCATGTTCACGCTGCCCATGCCATGTTTTTCGCGCCATACATCCACGTAGCGCGCCTGGTCGATCTGGCCCCGATCCGGCCAGGGTATGGAATCCAAGTCGGCGATCTTTTTGCGCTCCGGGTTGGTCACAACCTGCCCGTCGTGATCCCGGAATACGGTGCCGGCGACGCCATGCAGATGGTGAGGTCCCCGCGCGGCCAGCGCCGGGAGCAATTCCGCCATGGTGGTCTCGCCTTCCCCGACGACGACCACATCGGCCCCGAACGTCAGATACTTGGCGGGATAGTTGGCCGATTCGGGTCCGCCCAGGATGACGGTCCAGCCCTGACGCTTCGCCGCAGCGACGATATCCAGGACCGGTTTGCGGGTCATGAGATTGGTGTAAATCCCGATCACGCCACGGCCCTGCGCCAGACGCTCGAATAGTCGTTCACGCGGTGAGAATGTGGTATCGAAAATCTCTACGTCGAAGCCTTCACGGCGCAGAAAAGCCGATATGTACAGCAAGCCGAGGGTCGGATACGGCCGCATGATCTGCATTTCCTTTTCGTCTTCGAAAAGGAAATAGCCGTGTGTGAGCAGCACGTCACTCATCGTCGGATCCGGCGCCGTCCCAGGTCGGGATAGTCCATCATAGGCATTAACATACCACTTGCGATAGGGTACCTAGCATTCATGACCCCCCAGCACCACGACATGGTTCCCGATCAGGCGGCAGATCCGTTCGGGGAAAGATCTGCGGTATTGGTGCGCAAGCCGCTGCATTTGCTGGGAGCGCGAATCGTCTTCGACAGCAACAGCCGTGAATTGCTGCAGCTGGTCGACGCGGCCTACGCCGGGTTGCCGCGGCATCGGCTGTCGGCGAAGGCGCCGGACCTGCATGTCAGTCTGCGGCTGCTGTCCCCCGGGAAGCGCGGCGAACCGCCGCCTCTCGCGCTGCTGCACGGTGCGGCGCTGCTCGGCGGCGCCACCCGCTGCTCGAACTTCGTGACCCTGTCGCCCCGCGAGCGCTCGGCGCTCGTGGTCGTGCCGGCCCGGATGCTGCGGTTTCCCTATCACACCCGCTATGAGTCGATCGAGTTTGCCGTGTTTACCCTTGCCGCGCGGGTGCAGCGGCTGGTGCCGCTGCATGCGGCCTGCGTGGGCCTTGGCGGCCGGGGAATCCTGCTGTTCGGGTCGAGCGGCGCGGGAAAATCGACCGTCGCCTTGCATTGCATCTTGAACGGCTTCGAATTGTTGTCGGAGGACAGCGCATTCGTGGCGGCGAATACGATGCTGGCCACGGGTGTGTCCAATTTTCTGCACGTTCGCGCCGAATCGTTGCGCTGGCTCGGGCAATCGCCGCTGGCCGCGGCGATTCGCCGCTCCCCGGTGATCCGGCGCCGCAGCGGCGTGAAAAAATTCGAGGTGGATTTGCGCGGCAGGTTTTTTCGCCCGGCGCGGTCCCCGTTGAAAATCGTCGCTGCGGTATTTCTCTCGGCGCAAAGCGCCGGCGCGCGTCCCACCGTGACCCGCATGTCCGCGTCCACGCTGTCCACCCACCTGACGAACACCCAGGCCTATTGTACCGCGCTGCCCCAATGGCAGCCTTTCAGCAGAAACCTGGCACGACTGGGCGCATTCGAACTGCAAAGGGGCCGGCATCCGGCCGACACCGTCGCGGCCCTGCGCACGCTGTTGTCGCAGCATCCGTAGCGGTGGACTCTTGGTCAACCCGTGGCGGCGGCGTGCAGGGTCGGTGATCGGTACTGCATTTCCCGCCCCAGAAGATCCTGCCAGCGCTCATCAAGCGCGCTGCGCACATCGCCGGCCGCGCCGCCGGCCGGCGACAGGTCGCCTGTCTGAAGCGTAACCTGGTCGTGCATGAGGTTTCTCACGGCGCGGTAGAAATCAGAGGTGTAGGTGCCGTGAAACATCATGTCGAGATCGTTGCTCTCCAGCCACCGAGTCTTGCCGCCGAGCTGCGCCTTCACCAGCTCATAGAACTTGGTGCCCGGCAGCGGGTACGAAACGCTGACGCCGATTTCATCGGGGCACGCAGCAATGAGCAGGTCGCGAGTGGCGAGAATATCGTCCAATTGCTCACCCATGTAGCCCAGTTGAATGAAGAATCCGACGCGGATGCCGACCGCGCGCAAGCGCTCGCGCGCGACCCGGATCTCCGCCACTGTCGTGCCTTTGTTCATGGCGTCGAGAACTCTTTGGCTGCCGCTTTCGGCGCCGATCCAAGCCTCGCGGCAGCCGGCGTCGCGCAGCGCCTCGGCCATGCGTTCACTCACCAGGTCGGCGCGCGTTTGAATGGTGAAGGGAATTGCGGCGTCCAGCGACTTCACCGACGCCGCAAACTCCGCCACCCAGTCGACTCGAAATCCGAAAATGTCGTCCGCGAACCAAATGTGGTCCGGTCGGAACGACCGCTTGAGGTGGGCCATCTCTGCGGCGACTTCGGTCGCATTGCGTTGTAGATATTGATTCCCCCAGATCGGCTTGGCGCACCAGGCGCAGCGGAACGGACAACCTCGCGAGGCAGCCATGTTCAAACTGAAGTAGCCGTGCGCCTTCAGCCACAGGGTCCGGTATCGCTCCATGTCCACGAGATCCCACGCAGCCAACCCCACCTCGGCCACCACGCCCAATCCGTGGGCGGTGCCGTGAGTCAGCGCTTTGCCGCCGTGGAGCAGCGCCATCCCGGCAACTCCGTCGGCCAGGTCGGTGACCGTCGCGTTCGGGCGCGCGTCGAGCTTCGGCAACACCTGCCAAAGGGCGGACAGTCCCTCACCGATCAAGGCCAGGTCGGCGCCCGCTTTGAGATAGGGCTCCGGGGAATCGGTCACGTCGGGGCCCGCGGAAATGACCCGGGCACCGGCGCGCCGCGCGGAACCGATCATCTCGCAGGCAGCGCGGCGCATGGCGCCCAAGCACATCTTGCTTAGGAAATTGAAGTTGTCTTCATAGAAGATGACCAACTGCGGAGGGTCGACCGCGAGCAAGCGCTGGTAATCGTCCATCCCGTCGGCCAGCATCGCATCGAAGAACGCGACTTGGTGTCCGGCCTCGCGCAGTTGGGCCACCAGTTGTAGGGTGGCCAGCGGCGGATAGGGTTTGGCACGCACTACCTGCTTCTGATCGAGGCGCAGGTAATATGAGTGACATACCAGGATTGAAAGCATCGTCGCTCCGTAAATGCTGCTCGCAGATCATACTATGGCCCCGCCGTTCGGCCACTCTCTCACCGCGCGAACGCCGCGCGGGATACCGAGTGAGTGCTGGGATCTCCCGCTAAGGTTTAACTTAGGAGGGCGATTCTGGTATTTTGGGGCAGGCCCCCCCAATTAACGGCCAGATTTAACAACAACCCCAAAAAGACAGGAGTCCATCATGCTGGTACTGAGCAGGAAACTCGCCGCTGAGTTCATCGGAACGTTTTGGCTGGTTCTCGGCGGGTGCGGCAGCGCCGTGCTGGCCGCTGCATTCCCCCATGTCGGTATAGGCCTGCTTGGGGTGTCATTGGCGTTCGGCCTGACCGTGGTCACCATGGCCTATGCCATAGGCCATGTTTCGGGGTGCCATCTGAATCCCGCAGTTACCTTGGGGTTGGTGGTCGGCGGTCGCCATCCTGCCAAGGAAATGCTGCCTTACTGGATCGTGCAGGTCCTGGGCGCCATCGTTGCAGCCTGGGTGCTGCTATTCATCGCCGGAGGCAACGGCACGGATCCCCTGGCCGGCGGTCTCGCTTCCAATGGCTTCGGCGATCACTCGCCGGGGAATTACAGCATGGCAGCGGGCTTCGTCTGTGAGACGGTAATGACCGCGATTTTCCTCTTCGTGATCATGGGAGCCACGGACAAACGCGCACCGAGCGGCTTTGCGCCGCTGGCCATCGGACTGACTCTTACGCTTATCCACTTGATCAGCATTCCCGTGACCAATACGTCGGTGAATCCGGCGCGCAGCACGGGTCCCGCAGTATTCGTCCAGGGATGGGCGCTCACCCAGCTCTGGGTGTTCTGGGCGGCACCGCTGCTCGGCGGAGCGATCGGCGCGCTGTTGTATCGGCTCGTGACTCCGCAGGAAGTTCGGGGCGCTGGTGATGCGACCGGTCCGGGTACCTAGGGCGCCCCCGCCGGGACAGCCAACTCGAGAGTTCGCGCCGTCACGGCATTGCCGGATACGCTGACTTCGCCGACCGAAATCGGCAGCTTGAAGCGTCTCGGACCGCAACTGCCGGGGTTGATATATAAGATCCCGTCGCGCTCCTTGACCATCGGTCGGTGCGAGTGGCCGGCAACGACGACACGCACTCCCGCGGCGCCGGGATCGATGTCAAGTTCCGCGATGTCGTGAATCACATAGAAGAACACGTTGCCCACCCTGACCAATTCGGTCTCTCGCAAGCGCGCCGCACACGCCCCCTGGTCGTTATTGCCTCTGACGGCAATCAATGGAGCAATCGCCGCCAGCACGTCGAGAATGTTGGTACTCCCGACATCGCCGCCGTGGATGATGTAGTCGCAGCCGACTAGAAAATTGCGCGCCTCGGGCCGCAATAGTCCATGGGTGTCCGAGATCACCCCGACCCGTAGCGAATTGGCCGGGTTCAAAAACGCACCCAGTGACCCGGCTCATGATGCCAATGCGGACCTCGCGGCTCCCAGCGGTCGGGCACCCAGTGATAGCCGCGGCGTTCGCCAAGCCAACGTCCCGGAATCCAAACATGGGCGTGATCTCGCCACTCCCAGTAGCCCGGCGCCCAGACGTAACCCATGCGCGGCGCCGGCGCGACTTCGACCCGAACCGGGGGCGGAGCTATGTCGATATCGATGGCGACTCCGGCCGAAGCAATGTTGGGTGCGGCAGCAGCGCCCGCGGCCAACACCAAACCGAGCAATATCGCCTTACGAGCAGTTTTCATTCGGCCCTCCTTCCGCATGGTACATAGGGACGAAAACGGGTCTTGCATCTCGACGTTGACCGCAACGCGGCAGGGAACCGGATGCCATCCAATAAGAGACTCGAGGTAAGTCGCGTAACTATTTGATCAATCGGATGAATAAGGGGTGACCGCCTCACCCTTAAGAGTCGGTAATGTGGTGACGCTGCGGATCACGGGCCGGCGCCACGCCAGCAACGCCAAAAGCAAGGC
>DATLVV010000298.1:0-6242 GCA_035577165.1 Steroidobacteraceae bacterium
CCGCCGGCTGCCGCGGCGCCGACCGCAGCCGCCACAGCGATCCTCGACGTGGCAGAGCAGCTGGCGCAGACCAAGGGCTACAACGGCTTCAGCTACGCGGATATCGCGGCGCAACTGGGGGTGACCAAGGCCAGCCTGCACTATCATTTTCCCTCCAAGGCCGAGCTTGGCTGCGCACTCATCGAGCGCTATCGGACTGTTTTCGGCACGGCGCTCGAGGCGATTGACCAACGCGCGCCGGAGCCCCGCAAGAAGTTGCGGCTGTATGTGGGTCTCTATGATTCGGTCATACGCAATGATCGGATGTGCCTGTGCGGGATGCTGGCGGCCGAGTACGCGACCCTGCCCAAACGGATGCAGGATGGCTTGAGATCGTTTTTCGAGGCGAACGAGCTGTGGCTGCGCGGCGTGCTCAAGGACGGCGCCCGGGCGGGCAATTTCACTTTCAAGGAATCGGCGAATGACCGGGCCCGTGTGCTGCTCGGTGCGCTCGAGGGTGCCATGCTCGTGGCGCGCTCCTACGGCGACCCGGGCCGATTCAAATCGGCGGCCGAATGCCTGCTCGCGGACCTGAGCGTCCCAGGCTCCTAGGCCGTCTGAGACAGGTCGACGGCCGCGCCGGCATTGAACCAGGCGAGCGCGGAGTGCAGCGCCACCACGTCGCCGACGATGAGCAGCGCCGGCGATTGCAAATTGGCCTCGCTTGACAGCTTGCGAATAGTGCCGAGAGTGGCGGTGACGACGCGTTGATTTGCGGTCGTTCCCTGCGCGATGATGCCGGCCGGCCGGCTCGGCGCGGCGCCGTGTTCCAGCAGCTTGGCCGCAATGTCTTCCAGGCGCGAGAGACCCATGTAGAACACCGCGGTGGTCCCGGGCTTGCCCAAGGCATGCCAATCAGGTTCCGGGCCGCCTGGGTGGTGGCCGGTCACGAAGCTCACGCTGTGTGCGTGGTCGCGGTGCGTCAGCGGAATTCCCGCATAGGCGGCCGCCCCGACGGCGGCGGTGATGCCGGGTACCACGGAGAAATTGATCTGCGCTGCCGCCAGTGCCTGCAGTTCTTCTCCGCCGCGCCCGAAGACGAAGGGATCACCGCCCTTGAGACGCACCACCCGCTTGCCCTGGCGCGCGAGTTCAATCAGCAAGGCGTTGATTTCCTCTTGCGTGCATCCCAGCCTCCCCGGTGCCTTGCCCACGCAGATTCGCTCCGCGTCGCGCCGCGCCAGATCGAGAACCGCGGCGGAGACCAAACGGTCGTACAGAATGACATCCGCATCCTGCAACGCGCGCAGCGCCTTCAGCGTCAACAGCTCCGGGTCGCCCGGACCGGCGCCCACCAGCGCGACCTCTCCGGCGGCGGGCGGTGCCGCGGCGCTCGTCGTCAACAGCTGATGGGCAATGCGGGCCGCGCCCTGGACGTCGCCCTCGATGAAGCGCCGGGCTGCCGCGCCATCGACTATGGTCTCGAAAAAACGCCGCCGCGCATCGGTGCCGCGCAGTTTTCGTCGTATTTTTGCGCGCAGCGACTCGAGCCAGGCCGCCAGGGGGCCGATCCGTTGCGGAATCAGCGCCTCCAGCCGTTCGCGCAGACGGCGCGCCAGCACGGGCGATGCACCGCCGGTCGAGATCGCAACCAGCACCGGATCGCGGTCGATGATGGCGGGTACGATGAAACGGGAGGCCTCGCGATCGTCGACCACATTGACGGGAATATTGCGCGACTCGCTCAACTTAGCGATCCAACGGTTCAGGGCACGGCGCGAGGTCGCGACGATGACCAGACGCGCACCGTCGAGGTCGCCCGGCATGAATTCGCGGATGTCGAGTCTGAGCTTGCCGGCGGCAGCGCGTTCCAAAATGCCGGGCGCGACTTCCGGCGCCACCACGCTGAGCGACGCGCCGCTGCGTTCGAGCAAGGAAATCTTGCGTAAGCTGACCTCGCCGCCGCCGACGATGAGCACCTTTTGCCCGCTGAGGTCGAGGAACACGGGAAAGTAGTTCACTTGGAAAATCCTACCTGACGGCGCGGATGCAGTCCGCACTCGCGTGAATCATTGCGCTCCCACCACCAGCGGCCCGAGCGCTCATCTTCGCCGGGTTGTACCGCGCGGGTGCAGGGCGCGCAGCCGATGCTTGGAAAGCCGCTGTCATGCAGGGTGTTGTAGGGCAGGCGTTTCTTGCGGATGTACTCCCAGATCTCGTTTTCCGACCACTCGAGCAGGGGACTGATCTTGTGCAGGCCATATTCGCCGTCCCACTCCACCGGCGCCGCCAGCGCGCGGCTGGCCGATTGCCCGCGCCTGATTCCGGTGACCCAGGCGCTGCGGCCCGCGATCGCGCGCCGAAACGGTTCCACTTTGCGAATACCGCAGCAGGCGCGGCGCTGCTCGAGACCGGCGCGAAAACCGTTGATGCCGTTCTCACCCACCCAGCCCTCCAGAGCCGCGGTCTTGGGGTAGTAGATGGTCAGGGCGCGGCCGTAGCGTTGCTGCAATCGCTCGATGAGATCATAGGTTTCAGGATACAACCGCCCGGTATCGATGCTGAAGATATCAATTTGCGGCACCGCTCCCCAAATGAGGTCGGTGAGGACCACGGATTCCGACCCTAAGCTATTGGCATAGCACACATTTTTAAACTCCGCGACGGCCTTGCGGAGTTGTGAAATGCTGTCCTCTGCGCGTTCGCGCAGGGCTTTGGAGAGCTCGGACACGGGGGTCTCGCCGGTTTCGCATGGAGAGTTGCTGCGGAAACTATAGGACGCAGACCGGCTTCGCGAAACGAACTAGGGGGCATGAGGACATGCGCTTTTGTGATGGCGATGGGCCACTCCGCGAGCGCATGCCGCACTAAACTTATATCCTAGGGTGGCAGTATTCAACCAACAAAAAGGCCGGTCGGTCCATGAAGTTCCAGCAATTGCGCTATCTCGTGGCAGTCCATGAAAACGGCTTGAACATCACTGCGGCTGCGCGCCAGTTGCACACCTCGCAGCCCGGGGTCAGCCGGCAGTTGAAGCTTTTGGAGGAGGAGCTGGGGTTTCAGCTCTTCGAGCGCGAAGGGCGCGCGCTGACCCGGACCACCGACGCCGGCGAAGAAATCATTTCGCGGGCCGCCAGCATCCTGCGCGAAATGCAAAATATCCGCCGTACCTCCGCGGAGCTGCGCAAGGCCGATGGCGGCACGCTGTCGATCGCCACGACACATACCCAGGCGCGCTATGTGCTGCCGCCGGTGATCCGCGCATTTCGCACCAAATATCCGAAAGTGCGCCTGCACTTGCACCAGGGCACATCGGAGCAAATTGCCGAGATGGTTGCGCGCGACCGGGTCGACTTCGCCATCGCCACCGGCTCGGAGGAGCAGTTCCCGCATTTGGTGCGCCTGCCGGTCTACCGCTGGCATCGCGCGGTGGTCGTGCCCCGCGGCCATCCGCTCGAATCGGCCGGCAAGTTGACGCTCAAAAAGCTGGCCGAATACCCCATCGTCACCTATGTATTCAGCATTTCCGGCCGATCCTCGCTGCCCGCGCTGTTCGAGACCGCCGGCCTGTCGCTCGACGTGGCGTTGACGGCGCGCGACTCGGACGTCATCAAGACCTATGTACGCATTGGTCTCGGGGTCGGCATTCTGGCCCGCCTCGCCGTCGATCCGGTGAGCGACGCGGATTTGGCCGTGCTCGATGCGGCGCACCTGTTCGAGGGGCATACCACCTGGATCGGATTTCGGCGCAGCGCGCTGCTGCGCGCCTACATGTATGAGTTCATCGAGCTCCTGGCGCCGCATCTGCCGCGCAAATTGGTGCGCGAGACCGAAAAGCTGGAAACCCAGGAGGAGGTGAAGCGGATTTTGGACGATCTGCACATTCCGCTGCGCGACATGCCCTAAGGGCATATGCAGATGACGGGATGTTAGTTCCGGCGCGCGGTGCCGGCCGTTAGCCTGCCGGAGTTCGCTGATGGGGCGCGCTTATGGGTGGGTGGGTGGAATGATCGAGGCCAACAACATTAGACGCGGCGGGCGCGAATATTTCTGGTTCACACTGGCGCTGCTGGTCATTCTGGCGGGATCCGCGGCGCATGCCGCGACGGTGACCTTGTTGAATGTGTCCTACGACCCCACCCGCGAGCTGTACGAGGATTACAACAAGGCGTTCGCGGCCTACTGGAAGACCCAGACCGGCGACGATGTGAAGGTCAACCAGAGCCACGGGGGATCGGGAAAGCAGGCGCGATCCGTGATCGACGGACTCGAAGCCGACGTGGTGACCCTGGCTTTGGCCTATGACGTCGATGCGCTCGCGACGCAGGGCGGCCTGATTCCGGCCAACTGGCAGCGGCGCTTGCCGAACAACAGCACGCCCTATACTTCGACCATCGTATTTCTGGTGCGCAAGGGCAATCCCAAGGGCATTCATGATTGGAGCGATCTGGCGCGGCCCGGTATCTCGGTGGTCACGCCGAGTCCGAAAACCTCCGGCGGGGCGCGCTGGAATTATCTGGCCGCGTGGGCTTGGGCGCTGAAGCAGCCGGGCGGCAGCGAGGCTTCGGCGGAAGCCTTCGTGAAAAAGCTCTATCACAATGTGCCCGTTCTCGATTCCGGCGCGCGCGGCGCGACGGTGACCTTCGTGGAGCGCGGCATCGGCGATGCGCTGCTGGCGTGGGAAAACGAAGCCTTTCTTGCCGTCAAGGAGCTCGGTCCCGCCAAATTCGACATCGTTGCACCCTCGTTGAGCATCGTGGCTGAACCACCGGTCAGCGTGGTGGATCAAAACGTCGATCAACATGGGACCCGCAAAGTCGCCGAGGCCTACCTGAAATACCTCTACTCCCCGCAAGGCCAGGAAATCGCCGCGAGACATTTTTACCGCCCGCGCGATCCGGCGGTGGCGGCCCGATATGCCACGCAATTTGCAAACATTCCGCAGCTGGTCACCATTGACGCCGTATTCGGCGGCTGGACCCGGGCGCAGGCCACTCATTTCGCCGACCGTGGTACCTTCGATAGGATCTACGGTCAGTAATCGCCGTTTGCTTGGGGACCGCCCGGGGACGGTGCAGGGCGGTTGGCGCCCGCCGCTGCGCCGCGCAATCAATTTCAGGACATCCATGGCAACGCTCGCGGCAGTCGAACTCAAGTCGCTCAAGATGCCGGCGGCGAAACGCAGGACGCGCCGGCAATTGCCGGGCTTTGGGCTCACCCTGGGCTACACCATGGTGTATTTGTCGCTGCTGGTGTTGATTCCGCTCTCGGCGGTGTTCATCCGCAGCTTCGGCCTGGGCTGGGACCATTTCTGGGACGTCGTGACCGCTCCTCGAGTGATGGCGTCGCTGCGCTTGAGCTTCGGTGCGTCGCTGATCGCCGCGCTGATCAACGTGGTGTTCGGCCTGATCGTTGCCTGGGTGCTGGTGCGCTATGCCTTCCCCTTCAAGCGCCTGATTGACGCCATGGTGGATCTGCCCTTTGCGCTGCCCACGGCGGTGGCCGGAATTGCGCTGACCGCCCTGTACGCGCCCAACGGCTGGCTCGGCGTCTGGCTCAAGTCCTGGGGCATCCAGGTGGCTTTCACCCCGTTGGGCATCGTCGTGGCGTTGACCTTCATCGGCCTGCCGTTCGTGGTGCGGACTTTGCAGCCGGTGCTCGAGGATCTGGACAAGGAAGTGGAGCAAGCCGCGGCCACGCTCGGCGCCTCGGCGGCACAGGCCTTCGCGCGGGTCATCTTGCCGGCGCTGTGGCCGGCGCTGCTCACCGGGTTTGCGCTGAGCTTTGCGCGCGCGGTCGGCGAATACGGATCGGTGATATTCATCGCCGGCAACATGCCGATGAAGTCCGAAATCGCACCGCTGCTGATCGTCACCAAATTGGAGCAGTACGATTTTGCGGGCGCCACCGCCATCGCCGTGATCATGCTGGTGTTTTCCTTCGCGATCATGCTCGGGATCAACGCGTTGCAACATTGGGCGCTGTCGCGACATGGCGGCCGCTGAACTGCGCCGTCCAGCGGGCCGCGCAGAGCCCGGCCGCCTGCTGCTGATCGCGGTGGCGCTCACGTTTCTGGTGCTGTTTCTGGTGCTGCCGCTGCTCGCGGTGTTCGTCCAAGCGTTGACCAAGGGAATCAGCGCGTACTGGGCTGCCGTCTCGAATCCGATCGCATGGGCCGCGGTGAAACTGACGCTCACCGTGGCGGCCATTGCGGTTCCCTTCAATCTGGTGTTCGGCGTCGCCGCCGCCTGGGCGATTGCCAA
>DATLVV010000299.1:0-2159 GCA_035577165.1 Steroidobacteraceae bacterium
GCCCTCGCAGGGCTTACGTGCATCCATGTGGATTTGTATCGATTGCAATCGCTGAGTGAAATCGATGAGTTGGGATTGCGCGATTGGGCGGGACCGGGCGCCCTGTTGCTGGTGGAGTGGCCCGAGAAGGGCGGCAGCGCATTGCCGGCCGCCGACTTGGAGGTACGCTTAAGTTACGCGGGCGAGGCGCGCCAGGCGAATCTGACCGCGGCGACAGCGCTAGGGCGAGAGTGGTTGGCAGACCTAGGGCGCGACACTAGCTTAAGTTTCTATGTCTCTAATTTAACTTGAAAAATATCTCGCTAAGGCCTAACTTAATACACCATGACCTCGATGGTGTCGCGGACCCTCTGGATAACCCTGCTGGCCACCGTGCTGTCGCTGCCGGCACATGCGGTCGATGTGCGCGGGGTTCGGCTATGGGCGGGTCCGGACAGTACCCGGGTGGTGCTGGACCTGTCGGGTACTGCGCAACATAGTTTGCAGGTGATGAGGAATCCCGATCGGGTGGTGCTCGATGTCGCGGCTGCGCGGCTGACGAGCGCGGCGCGCGTTGCCCCGTCCGGAGCCGGCGCGGTCAAGCAGGTGCGCATGGCACGACGCTCGACCGGGGAACTGCGCATCGTCCTCGATCTGACGCGGCCCATTCAAGCCAAGAGTTTTTTGGCTTCGCCCAACGACCATTACGGATACCGGCTGGTCATCGACCTCGGCCTGCCGCCCGGCGCCGACACTCCGGTCAAGGTGGAGCACGCGCCGCGCGACGCGCGCGACCTCATCATTGCCGTCGACGCCGGTCATGGCGGCGAGGATCCGGGCGCGATCGGCAAGAACGGCACCCGTGAGAAGGATGTGGTCCTGGCCATCGCCCGGGAGCTCGCGTTGAAGATCAATGGGGAGCAGGGAATGAAGGCGGTGTTGACCCGCAACGGCGACTACTTCGTACCGCTTCGCGATCGGATGCGGCGCGCCCGGGCGCAGCAGGCCGACCTGTTCGTGTCGATTCACGCCGATTCGATTCGCGATCGGCGGATCGACGGTTCGTCGGTGTACATTTTGTCGCAACGTGGCGCGACCGACGAGGCTTCACGCTGGTTGGCTGAACGCGAAAATGCCTCCGATTTGATCGGCGGCGTGTCGCTGGACGACAAGGACGATGTGCTCGCCTCGGTCCTCCTGGATCTATCGCAGTCGGCTTCGCTGAGTGCGAGCCAGGTGGCGGCCGAGCGTGTGCTGCGGCAATTGAACCGGGTGGGGGAAATTCGCAAGCCGCAGGTGCAGCAGGCGCGCTTCATGGTGTTGAAGTCCCCGGATATTCCCTCGATGTTGGTCGAGACCGCCTATATTTCCAATCCGCAGGAAGAGCAGCGGCTGCGCGGACCCGCCCATCAGGCAAAGCTGGCGGCCGCCATACATCAGGGCGTGCACGACTATTTTTATGCCAATCCGCCGGCGGGCACGCGGATTGCGCAGCTCGCATCCGGCGCGCCGCGGCCGGTGATCGCGACTTCGGGCGACTCCGGCCTGTAAGCAGGTTCGCACCGCAGCCGAGCGCTGTGCGAAAATGAGCGGCTCACGGAGTCGCTCTTGCCCATTCAACTGCTATCGGATGCACTCATCAGTCAAATCGCCGCCGGCGAGGTGATCGAGCGGCCTGCGTCCGTGGTGAAGGAGCTGGTGGAAAACGCACTCGATGCCCAGGCACGGCGCATCGAGGTGGAACTCGAACGCGGCGGCTGCGGCCTCATCAAGGTTCGCGACGACGGAGTCGGGATCGAACGGGAGGAAATTGCGCTGGCGCTCGCGCGGCACGCGACCAGCAAAATCGCCTCGCTTAACGATCTTGAGAGCGTCGCCACTCTGGGGTTTCGCGGCGAGGCACTGCCCAGCATGGCCTCGGTATCACGACTGTCGCTGGTCTCGCGTTCGGCGACGGCCGTTCACGCCTGGGCGCTCGAGGCTCGAGACGGTGCACATGCGGCGGCGGCGCCCGCGGCGCATCCGCCGGGCACCAGCGTCGAAGTGCGCGATCTATTTTTCAACGTGCCGGCGCGGCGCAAATTTCTGCGCAGCGAGGCGACCGAATATCAGCACATCGTGCGCATGCTGGAGCGTCTGGCGCTGTCGCGCTTTGCGGTGGCCTTCACGCTGGTGCATAA
>DATLVV010000300.1:0-9216 GCA_035577165.1 Steroidobacteraceae bacterium
GAGGAACTCGCGGCCGCGCTGCCGCCGGACGCGCCTACGCCGCCGCCCGATGGGTCCGCGCAGCCGCCCGACGTGCCTGCGCCGCGGCCGGGAGCGGACTGACGCCCGCGCCGATCCGATTCAGGTGCGCCGTGGTTGCGCTCCGACAGCGGGCAGGGTGCGGTAAAAGTAGGTGGTGTCGCAGAGGCCGCCTCGCGGCCACAGCGCGTACCCGGGAATCACTCCGCAGCGCTGCCAGCCGAGCTTCGCGTACAGCCGCTCGGCATCGCCGCTGGCGGTGTCGAGCACCAGCAGAGATTTACCGTATTCCTGGGCGAGATATTCGGCGGCGCGCAGCAATGCAGCGCCCAAACCGCGGCGCCGCGCGCGGCGATGGACCAGCATCTTGGAGAGATCGGCGCGATGCGGCTGGTTCTCGGGCTGCTCCAGGATCAATTGCACGGTGCCGGCGACCCCGGTGGCGTCCCTGGCCACGAGCAGCGCGCGCTTGTCCTCGGCCACGGCCGCCGCGACACCGCGCCAGAAATCCACGGCCTTGGCCAGCGGCAGGGGATGCATGAAGCTCACCGACGCGCCGCCCTCGACACAGTCGATGAGAAGTTCGGCGAGCCCGCGAATCTGTGCGTCGCTCAAGGTGGGGGTGCGCTGGATGATGTAGCCGTCTACGGCAGTACCGGGCGACATGGACTTTCCTCTGAGTCTCGGGACACGGGTCATTACCATAGCGTGGGATGAGGGAGGTAAGGAAGGCGATTGCCATGGCGGCGGCGTACGCCTACGCTCACCTGCGGGGGATGGGATCTTGGGCGAGGTGCACTTTGGACGGCGGCAAGGCATTCATCGAACTGCGCGACCGGCTGTTGGGTGAGGGTGTCTCGCAGGCGCAGGTCATGCCGGCTTTGGATTGGCCGGCGCCGCGCCACTTCAATTGGGCGCTCGATTATTTCGCGGGCGGGGCGCGCCGCACGCGTGAATTCTGGGAGGAGGATTTTCAGTGAGTGAGCTGAGTTTCGTGTCGGGCACCAGCGCTCAACCGCTGCTGTATCGCAGCGTCGACGGGGTGTTGAAGGCGGCGGCCGACACGCATCCGAAGCATGCGGCGTTGGTGGTGCCGTATCAGTCGCTGCGCTACACCTTCGCGGAATTCGATCGCGAGGTGGAGCGGGTGGCGCGCGGCTTGATTGCGTGCGGGCTCACGCCGGGCGAGCGCATCGGGATCTGGGCGCCGAATGGCGCCGAGTGGATATTGACCATGTTCGCGGCGGCACGCGCCGGCCTCGTGTTGGTGAACATCAATCCGGCGTACCGTACGGCTGAGCTTGAGTTCGCGCTGCGGGTGGTCGGCGCCCGCGCACTGGTGTTCGCGCCGCGGTTCAAGAGCAGCGATTACGCCGCGATGCTGGGTTCGCTCATTCCGGAACTGGCGAGCGCGGTGCCGGGGCAGCTTGAGTGCGCGGCGTTCCCGGAGCTACGCCTGGCGGTGCAACTCGGTACCGAAGAAATGCCGGGGACACTGTCGTTCCAGCAATTGATCGCCGCGGGACAACAGGTCGACGCCGATGCAGTGGCGGCGATTCGCGAGAACCTGGATGCGGACCAGGTGTTCAACATTCAATTCACCAGCGGCACCACGGGCACGCCCAAGGGCGCGACCTTGACGCACTTCAACATCGTGAACAACGGGTTCTTCGTGGGGGAGGGTTTGCGGCTCACGGCCGACGATCGGGTGTGCATTCCGGTACCCATGTATCACTGCTTCGGCATGGTGCTGGGGGTGCTGGCGGCCATGACCCACGTGGCGGCGAGCGTGCTGCCCTGTGACGGGTTCGAGCCGCTGGCGGTGCTGCAGACGGTGGCGGCGGAGCGGTGCACCGCGCTCTATGGCGTGCCGACGATGTTCATCGCGGAACTGGAGCATGCGCGCTTCAGTGAATTCGATCTGTCATCGCTGCGTACCGGCATCATGGCAGGATCGCCGTGCCCGATCGCGGTGATGCGCCGGGTGGTGGCGGAGATGCACATGCCGGAATTGACCATCTGCTACGGCATGACGGAGACCAGTCCGGTGAGTTTCCAAACGGAGCCGGATGATTCGCTGGAGCGGCGCGTCGGCACGGTGGGCCGGGTGCACCCGCATGTGCAGGTGAAAGTCGTCGACGAGGATGGGCGGGTGGTGCCGCGCGGCGTGGCCGGCGAACTCTGGACCCGCGGCTACAGCGTGATGCGCGGCTACTGGGGGGAGCCTGAGCGCACGCGGGACGTGCTCGACGCGGGCGGCTGGATGCACACCGGCGATTTGGGGGTCATCGACGAGCACGGTTATTGCAACATCGTGGGGCGGGTGAAGGACATGATCATCCGCGGCGGGGAGAATATTTCGCCGCGCGAGATCGAGGAGTTCCTCTATCGACATCCGGCGGTGTCCGACGTGGCGGTGGTGGGGGTGCCTGATCCCAAGTTCGGCGAAGCGGTGTGTGCTTGCGTGCGGCTGCGCGAGGGCATGAACGCCACCGAGGAGGAGATCCGGGAGTTTTGCCGCGAGCAGATTGCGCACTACAAGGTGCCGCGCTATGTGCGGTTCGTCGACAGCTTTCCGCTTACCATCAGCGGCAAGGTGCAAAAATATTTGATGCGCGAGCAGCTGCGCGCGGAACTCAAACTCGCCGAGGATGAGCACGCCTAGTGTGGGCGGGCGGATGTCCCGCTATCATTCTGGCAGCCTATGCTCGTCGCAGTCCATGCGCCGCATAACAACGCGCCGATTCAACGCGCGGCCTTCCTTCGTCGAATTGTCGGCGATAGGCTTCGACTCGCCGTAGCCGACGACCTTCATGCGGTTGTCGCCGACTCCTTTCGACAACAAGTAGTCACGGACGGTTGTGGCGCGCCGCTCGGACAGCTTCTGGTTATGATCGGCACTGTGCGTCGCGTCTGTGTAACCTTCGATCGTGCCGCTGACCCAGTGCAAGTGGGTGAGATTCTCGGCCGCCTGATCGAGCCGAGCCTGGTCCTCGGGCGTCAGATCGGCAGTATCTGACTTGAACTGGAGCTGCACGGTCATCTCGCACGGACAACCCATCGGGCCAACCCGTGTTCCTGGAGGCACGTCCGGGCACGCGCTCGGAGGAGTGGCAGGTACTTGCGGCTCGGCAAGGGGCGGGGGCGGGTTCTCCGCAACAGGTGGCGGCGGCGCCGGCGGCGGCGGACTCTTGGAATTGCAGGCAACGAGCGACAACAAGATTGCGCCTGCAAGGATCAGCCTACCAGTTGTATACATTTCGCATCCCTCGCTGACCCTTAAATTTAGGAGCAATTGTCGACCGATGTGCACACGATTCTAAACGCGAAATCATTAATGTTCTTGATCCAAAATGCTACAACCCCCGCACGGCGGTACACAATGGGACCAAAGGCCTAATCGCGCCGTCACTCCGTGATGACGCGGTCCGCCCATGCGCCAATGACAAGCGCATCAACGAGACCGCTGCGGCGTGCCGGCGCCACCCGTCAACGGCGAAGGATTACTTCAAATCCCCCGCGACATCCAGACTCCGAATGGTTCCGAGCAAGACGTTCGCGCCATTCTCAATGTCGCCGGGATGAGAAAATTCCTTGGGTGAATGACTGATTCCGCCAACGCTTGGAATGAATATCATCCCGATGGGCCCGAGAGCGGCCATCTCCTGAGCGTCATGTCCGGCGCCGCTCGGCATGAGCTTGGTCGACAAGCCAAGTCCTTTCGCCGTCGTTCCGATCAATCCCTGCAGATCCTTGTCAGTGAGCGCAGGTGCGCTGATGGCCTCGTAGGAGAAGTGAAAGGTGGTGTCATTCAAGCGCCCGATCTCATCCGCCGCTTCGCGAGATCGATCAAAGAGCGCTTTGATTCTGCTCGCGTCTAGATCGCGCAGCTCCATGCCCATGGTGACCTTGCCGGGGATCACGTTGTAGGCGCCGGGCTCGGCTTTGATCCAGCCCACCGTGCCGACCTGAGTCCCCGGCGCGCTCGCGACGAGCTGGTTGAACTTCTCCATGAAGCGGGCCGCCGACAACAGCGCATCGTGACGTTGTCCCATCGGTGTGGTGCCGGCATGATTGGCAAAGCCCTCTACCGACACCTCACTGTCGAGGATGCCGACGATTCCTTCCACAATGCCGATCTGAATGTGCTGTTGCTCCAGCACTGCCCCCTGTTCAATGTGCAATTCGATGTAGGCGCTGATGCTGCCGGGTTGCCGTCTCGCGCCCGCGATTCGGTCGGGATCCCCGCCCAGGAACTTGATGCCGTCACGAACGACTTTGCCGCTCTGTGACACGGAGTTGAGTCTCGCCGCGTCCGCTCCCCGGGCAATGGCGGTGCTGCCCATCATCACGCCCTCTTCATTCTCGAAAATGATCACCTGCAGAGAGTGGCGCAGTCGTGCGCCGCGCTCGTTGAGCGTCTGGGCCACTTCGATTGCCCCGAGTGATCCCACATCGCCGTCGTAGTTTCCGCCCTCGGGAACCGAGTCGATGTGCGATCCGATGAGAATGGGCTTGAGCGCGGTGTCGGTTCCGACTCGTGTACCCACCAAGTTGCCGGCGACGTCGATGCTGACTGCGAGCCCCGCCTCCCGCATCAATCTCATGACGTATTCGCGGCCGGCCCGATCGGCTGCCGTGTAGGCTAACCGACTGACACCGCCCTGAGGATTCTTGCCGTATTCGGCAAGACTTTCGAGGTGTTGGATTATTCGCGGGCCATTGACCCGAGGTGGCGTTGCAACGGGACTGGCTGCCGAGCAGGCAGTGCCTACGAGAATCGCGCACAGACCGAACGTTTTCACAACGGAACACCTCGAATGAACTGCCTGACTGTTCGTGATGTTACCTGAGTCTTTCGACGGGACGCAGGCGGTCGCTACCGTCCACAGATGTTTCGCAATTCATCACGGCGGTTCTGTTGCCTAATTGGCATAAGCACAAGTGCGCGCTTGTTAGCGGTTGTGTTGCGGCGGTCGTGACCCGGTCAGCTTGTGTCGCGTGGCTCAAGCTGTTGGGAGCTTGGCAGGTCTGGTGAGCCGCGCGAAGAGCACGCCTGCAACCGCGCCAACTGCCATTTGCGCCGCGAGGCCGACCGGCCCACGCGCGCCGAAAATGCCCACCGTTCCTAGCAGACTCTTCATGATGGTAAATAGAACGAAGATCGCCAAGGCGCCGGCGAGGCCGAAGAGAATCACGCGAAAACCGGTGAAACGGGCCAATCCACCCGCAATCACGAATGCGACAAACAACGCGATCGAGGTCACGGCGCAGTAGGGCACAAACATGCCGTACAGATCGTGCGCGGCCCAAGAGATGCGATCGGCGAATGGAATGGCGAGCGGCGCCGTACCATAAGCGCGGCCCGCAGCGCTGGACCATGCCCGCTGAACGAAATACGAGTGCGCGGCCGAGCCCAACAGCACCATCGCCACGGCAGCAACGACAAACGCGACCACCCGGCGTAGCATCCGAATTTTCCACGACGGTGTCATGGGCGAGCCTTTTAAGCAGTAATGTCTATCATAGCGGATGACCGTTCCGTCCAGGCGACGGGCACCCGGGTGTCAATTCTAATCGTCGCGGTGGCGGCCGCGCTTTGTGCAACGGCGATGGCCGACGTGGCACCCGAGCCCGTGCGCGGGCCGCCGCCATCGCCGCAGCCCGCCAAAGTGGTCAAGACCGGCTATAAGGTCACCGAGATCGCGAAGGGGCTGGATCATCCGTGGTCGATGGCGTTTTTACCGGATGGTTCGATGTTGGTCACCGAGCGTGTGGGTCGGTTGCGCCTGATTCAAGGCGGATCGTTACGGCCGGAGCCGATCGGTGGTGTTCCCGCGGTGCACACCGGTAGCCAAGGGGGGCTGTTCGACGTCGTCCTGCATCCGAAATTCGCAGACAACAATATCGTCTATCTCACCTATGCGGCGGGAACGATGGCGGCAAACGGTACGCAAGTGGCGCGCGCGCGCTTCGACGGCAGCACGCTCCAAGATTTACACGTGATCTTCAAGGCACTGCCTTTGAAGGACACGGACAACCACTACGGTGGTCGAATGGCCTTCCTCCCCGACGGTACATTCGCGCTCACCATCGGCGAAGGATTCGAATATCGCGAGAAAGCGCAGGACTTGACGTCCGATCTCGGGAAGATTGTCCGCCTGAACGAAGACGGCAGCGTGCCGCAGGATAATCCTTTCATCGGACAGGCTTCCGTCCGTCCGGAAATCTACACCTGGGGCCATCGCAACGCGCAGGGCTTGATCTTCGATGTACAAAGCGGGCGGTTGTACGAAACAGAGCATGGTCCGCGCGGAGGCGATGAGCTGAACATCATCGTGGCGCACAGAAACTATGGTTGGCCGGTGATCACGTATGGCATGGACTATTCTGGCGCCTTTGTTTCTCCATATACGCAGCGCCCGGGACTCGAGCAGCCGGTGATCTACTGGACGCCGTCAATCGCGCCGTCGGGACTCGCGATGTATCGCGGTGACAAGTTCCCAGCGTGGCGGGGTGATCTTTTTGTTGGGGCGTTGGCGTTCAGGCATTTGCGCCGCGTCCACTTGGATGAGCGCGGCAACGTCGTCGATCAAGAGCAATTGCTCAACGATCTAAACTGGCGCATTCGCGACGTGCGGGCGCCGCCGGACGGCTACCTTTATGTCTCCACGGATGAAGCCGACGGACGCGTGCTGCGGCTCGAGCCTGAGTGATAACGATCAGCTCCGAAGTTCCAACCCGCAACTGATGAGCCCGACGTTGGCCGCCGCGGGATCAATTGTGAGATTGAGATAGTACCTTCCCGCCTTGTCCATCATATTCAGGAACACCGGCACACAACGGCTCACCGCGAAGCGGAAGTCGCCACTGGTGTTATCCGCGAACGACACAGTTATGGGGGTTGTCGTGTTTCGAAGAATGCCCGTAATGGAAGGCCGTGTGGTATCCAGATCGATGCGGCTGACGCTGTCGAACGCGTAAACCGTGGGTGCTGCGCTTGCTGCGGACGAGGCGACTGCCAGGAGAATTACAGCCGTCGCACGGCTCAGTGACGTCATATTCATACTCCGATTATTTTGCAAGAAGTCCGACATGGTGATGTTGTCGCGTATTAGTTTTCAGGCGTCGCGAACTGCCATGATGACAGCTCCAGATTTGAGACCGATCTCGATGCCGGGTCCGCCGGGTCATCCGACGGGTCGTAACCAAAGAGCGAATAGCCCGGCGGGGCACTGCTGCCCACACAGGTTACTTTGCCTGCGCCCGCGCCTACCCCGTCACCATCAGCATCAGCGTAGATCGTCATCAGACGCCATTTAGACGGGTCGCCGTCGTCGCAGTCTAGGGCGGAGACATCGGGCTGGATCGCACTATAGCCTGTCGGAAGGCTCGCGCCAGAACACACCTGGCCGGTCTTTGCAGCGGCGTATCCGTCGGAGTCCACATCCACTGCTGAATAAGAGAGTAACTGCCAACGTGCGCTACTCGAATCGTCGCAGTCGGAGTTTCCCGCAGACACCTGACTCGCGGAGTAGTTGGGTGGGAGCGCGGATCCCGCGCAAACCTGGCCGGAGGAGTTAACAAAATGACCGTCAGAATCCAAGTCCACGGATTTATATGACAGTAACCGCCACTTGGTGGAATCGTTCGGTGCGCAATCCTGACTGTCTGGCACCGAATCGTGATCCGCGTTCTGGACGGCCGGAGCGGATCCGCCACCGCCACCGCAACCGACCACCAAGGCACACACCACCGACATCAACATCGGCCGGAATATGTTCGATGAGCGGCGGAGAAGCCTTTGAAGGCATATATCCACGTTTTCTTGGTCCCTGCGCACACCAGCGCTCGTGGTTTTTTTCGAGCTTACCACGTCCGCCGGAGATCTACCCGACGGCCCTCCCGGTAGATTCACAGCCGGCACCCAATTCGCACGTCATCGATCGTCATGCTCATGGTGAACTGAGACGTCTCGTTGCGCATCCTTGAGCCGAAGGCGCCAGGCAACCAATACCGAGCATTGGTAAAGGCGAAATGCCTACCGCAAAGCCGCCATTCGCGGCCTGCGTTAAACTGATGTTCATTTCTAGGGAATCCAGCCGCACAAGGAGAGATGCATGCCATTGGATGTCGTCATGCCCAGTCGGCGATTCCGTCGCCCAATGAGTTGTTAGGCCGCAGATGCCGTCCGGTCAATCACACGGCGAGCACTCGCCCCAGCAACTTACTTTGGCTAAGCGCGAACGCCAATTGCAACGAGCACTGGCGCAGATGGCACCAGTACACAAACTTCACGCCGCAGCAGAACATGTGCGTGCGGCTCAATTGCTTGTCTTGAAGGCGCATGCTGAGAACATTCGATATTCACCGACCGCCGATCCCAAGCGATTGAGGAATATCGAGCGACAGCGCATCCATTGGCGCGACATTTCTGTAGAAGCTATTCTTGTCCAGTATGCGGTCTAACCGCCGGTTGAAGCGATAGCAGGAGGCATCTTTGGTGAGCCAAGGAGGGAATCGATGATCGGGATGAATCGGCTTCGTTGGCTGTCGGCGCAATCGCGCTTTCAAACTCATCGTTAGCCCGTGCGCGACTGGACTACGATCTCTGCGTTTGATCGACTCGATTTGTCCGAGTCGTTTATATTGTCCTGGTTAGCGGACAACGGTGATCTGCTGTTTGAAGTCGACTTCGCGCTGGCAGAAGGTCATCCTGACTACTGTCAACCGCGCCTGGGTGAAAGGGCATGTTTTAGGCGCGGCACTCTCAGGTTCCCAAATGTGCGCTCGATGGCGCGCCTTCCGTCGATGGCCGAAGTTCGTCCTGCCTTCGATGCGACCGGCGAGATTGACTACGGGCATTTCGATTCCTTCGTTGAGGTAGCGTCCGATTGGAGTCCGATCAACCAATTGCGGCCGTCCATACTGACGTCTGATTTCCAGTTCCCGATAGCTGACAGTAGCGAATGCCTGCAACGGGTCCGGGAGCCGTCCCTCACTGACGGTGCTCGGTGCTTCGTGCTGAATGACCGCATTCGGGGCGAGCATCCGGCGCTTGTCGGCCAGGAGCTGTCTTAGGGTAGCTTAAAATGCTTGCCTCACAGCTGCCGCTCGCAACACGCCGGCTAAGATCACGCTGCACCGCGAAGCGGTGTAGTTGGGTGAAAAGCGGCGAGTTGCAGGCCAGATCCGCGC
>DATLVV010000301.1:0-5075 GCA_035577165.1 Steroidobacteraceae bacterium
TACAGCGGATGCACGCGCACATGGCGATCGAGGCCTGACTCTTCGAGCGCCCGCGCGCAAGATGTCGCGCTCGCCCAGGATGGCCGCGAGATCGCAGGCGAGCCGCGCCGCGCCGTGCTCGCGCGCCTTGATCAGCATATGCGCCAGTCTCGGGTGCGTTCCCAGCCTCGCCAAGCTTCTTCCATGCGCGGTGGCGCGGCCGGCGGAATCAATGGCTTCGAGCTGCCGTAGCAGATCGCGCGCCTGCGCGAGCGGCGCCGCGGGAGGCGGATCCAGCCACGACAGAGTGGCCGCATCGAGGGCACCCCAGCAACTGAGTTCGAGGGCGAGCGGCGCGAGATCCGCATGCAGGATTTCCGGGGCCGATTGCGCGGCCAGCGATGCCTGCGTTCCCTCCGACCACAGCCGATAGCAGTGTCCGGTGCTGAGGCGGCCCGCGCGGCCGCGGCGCTGATCCGCCGCAGCCTGCGACACCTTGTGGGTGACCAGGCGGCTCATGCCCGTCGTGGGATCGAACTCTGCGTAGCGCCGCAATCCCGAATCGACGACCACGCGAATCCCTTCGATGGTCAAGCTGGTTTCCGCGATGCTGGTGGCGAGCACGATCTTGCGTTGTCCGGTCGGCGCGGGGGACAGCGCCGCATCCTGAGCGGCGCTGTCCAGTTCGCCGTACAGCGGATGCACGCGCACATGGCGATCGAGGCCTGACTCTTCGAGCGCCCGCGCGACCCGGCGAATCTCCGCCGCTCCCGGCAGGAAGCACAGGATGTCGCCGTCATGCTCACGCAGCGCGCTGCGCACCAGCTGTGCGGTTTGCATTTCCAGGTGGATTTCCGGGCGGCGCGCCACGTACTCGGTCGTGACGTCGAAGCTGCGGCCGCTCGCAGCAACGATCGGTGCATTGCCCAGGAGGGCGGCGATGGGCTGCAGATCCAGCGTAGCCGACATCACGATCAGCCGCAGATCCTCGCGCAGGTTGCGCTGACTTTCGAGGCCCAGCGCCAACCCCAGATCGGCGTTCAGGCTGCGTTCATGGAACTCGTCGAAGATCACGCAGCCGATGCCCGTGAGGCCCGAATCGTCTTGGATCATCCTCGTGAGAATGCCCTCCGTGACCACTTCGATGCGCGTCTCGCGGCTAATCCGGGTTTCGAGTCGCGTGCGAAATCCGACGCTGCGGCCGACCGACTCGCCGAGTAAGTGAGCCATGCGGCCGGCGACGGCGCGCGCCGCGATGCGCCGCGGCTCCAACATCAGAATCTTTTGCCCGTCGAGCCAGGGGCTTCCGAGCAGGAAGAGCGGCACCAGGGTGCTTTTGCCGGCGCCCGGCGGAGCCTCGAGCAGCACGCTGCGGCGCTCGGCCAAAGCCTTGGCCAGGGCCGGCAGCGCCTCATTGATCGGCAGGTCAGGGAGCGGAGGTGATCTCACAACCCGCATGATAAGATGCGCCGGGTCGGGCCTGTAGCTCAGTTGGTTAGAGCAGGGGACTCATCAATTAATGGTGCCTTCGCATCGCAAGGTGCGAAGTGGACGGGATGAATTCAGGGAAACCTCAACAGCCGCGTGCTGCTGGCAATCCTGAGCCAAGCCGGCGGTACACCGCCGGAAGGTGCAGAGACTACCTGAGCGCTTCAGTTGCGCTTAATGACAGGCTAGAGCGTCCCGCACCCCATTGGGGTGAAGAGATAGTCCACTCCCTCCGGAAACGGCGGGGCAAAAGTGAATCCCTTGGTCCTCGGTTCGAGTCCGAGCGGGCCCACCACTTTCCCTTCTAGGACGGCAAGCTCTGCAGCGCCTGTCGTGTGAACTCGTCCAACGGGAAGAAGGTTTCGAGGGCCAGTTCCTGCAAGGTGATGTCCACGGGAGATCCGAAAATCGTCGTGGTGCTGATGAAGCTCAGAACCCCGAAGGGACTGCGAAACTTGAGGGGCACCGCGATGCCCACGTGTTCGCCCTGCACGATTTCCTCCGGCCCGCCTTCGGGGGCCGGCAGTTTGCGCAAGTCGGACAGCAGGGATGTCAGCGCGGGATCCGCCGTCACAGCGATCTGATTGCTCAAGCGCTCGAACAGATGAGCGCGCCACTGCGCCAAGTTGACGATGTTGGGTGCAAGTCCCCCGGGATCGAGACTCACGCGCAACACGTTCATGGGGGGTTGCAGCAAGGACGCGTGTACGCCCGCCAGCAGATGCGCCACCATGCCGTTGGCGGCCACCAGATTCCACCGCCGATCAATCGCCAACGCCGGAAACGGCTCGTGGCTTTTGAGGATCAGCTCGACCGCCTGTTTGGCGGCGGCAAATGCCGGGTCGTCCAAGCGGGACTCGCGGTACATGGGGGCGTAACCGGCGGCCAGCAAGAATGAATTCCGCTCGCGCAGCGGCACTTCCAATCTCGCGGCGAGCCGCAATACCATTTCGCGGCTCGGGTTGGCCCGTCCGGTCTCCACGTAGCTGAGATGACGCGTGGAAATGTCCGCTTCGCCCGCAAGCTCGAGCTGACTCATGCGCCGCCGCTGACGCCAGCTTCTCAATTGCTCGCCGAACGCCGCAGTGGCTTGTCGGAACGGTGCTTCCTGCGCGGTGCGGGCGGACATGTTCATGCGCTCATCTTAGTACGAGTTGGATTCGTGTCCATGACCTGCGGGGTAATGGACGCGGCGCAAGTTCCTGCGCAACCATCACTGCCGTCAATTCAACAACGCTCGAGGTGACGACATGGTTTCCATTCCTTCCAGCAACTTCCTGCGAATTGTGCTCTGGGCCGACGCGGCCTCCTGCCTGATCTGCGGTCTATTGCAAGTCTCGTTTGTCCGGCCGCTGAGCCAGTACCTGGGTCTGGCTCCTGCATTGTTGGCCGGTACCGGAGATTTCCTGCTGCTGTATGGCGCTGCGGTGGCCTTCCTCGCCACCCGTGCGCGGGCGCCCGCCGTCATCATTTGGCTGCTGGTCGGCGGCAACATTGCATGGGCGGTGGCCGCTGTCGGCATCCTACTTGCGGGCGATGTGCAGCCCACGCTATTGGGCAAGGGCTACATCCTCGCGCAAGCATTGACCGTGCTGCTGCTGGCGCGACTGCAGTACGTCTGCGTGCGGCCCGGATCGGGGCAGCGTGGCCTACACCGAGACCTTGGGTAGCGGGGTAAACCGCCTGGCCGCCCGGATCCTGGCCTTGGCGGTTTCTTCCTCCCTGCTTTTGGCCGGTGCACTGGTCTGCAGGGAATTGAGAAGTCTGTGGCAGGCGGCGTCGATCTCCTCGACGGCGCAGTGGAATGCCGGCTCATTGGTCTTCGACGGATGGGTGAAGCCGCTCACCTTGCGCACGAACTGCAGCGAGGCGGCGCGCACCTCGGCATCGGTCACCGGCGGTTCAAAGTTGAACAGGATCTTGATGCTTCTGCACATGGTGTCACCACTGCTGCCGCTTGGGGGCGTCGTCGTTCAAAGTGTAGTAGTCGGATTTGTCCGCGACAAATATATGCGTCTCAATGCTGAGATTGGTCGGTGTATCAAGAGTTCCCGCGGTAATGCTGATGTCGTCGCGCCCGAATTGTTTCCAAAACACGTTCCCGCCGCAGCGGCCGCAAAAGCCTCGTTCCGCGGTATCCGATGAGCGGTACCAGACCAAGCCGTCCGCAGCCGTCAGCTCGATGTTGGCGGAGGGCGCGCTGGTCATGGCGGCGAAATGACCACTGGTCTTGCGGCACTGCCCGCAATGGCAGGCGATGACCCCCCGCAGCGCGCCGCGTATGCGGTAGCGCACGGCGCCGCACAGGCAGCCGCCGGTATGCATCGTCTCGGTATCGGGCAAGGTGGTCTCCCAAGAGGCGGTTGCGATTCCCGGGATTATACAAGTGCATCTGCGTGTCAGCACTGCTGCCGGCGGCGCGCAATGAGCTTGGCGTATACCTCCATGATGGTTTGATTGACGCTACCGATGAAATGGGGGGTCAGATCATGGGTCTGCCGTTTGCGCGGCGCCGATGCATGGCTGCGCAGCAACGCTGCCAGCGCGGCAACCTCGCCGATGGGAAATAGGTCGCCTCCATACTCTTCGATCAGCTCCCGACAGCCGTCGGCGGTGGAGGCAACGATCGGAAGACCTGCGTCGAAGGCCTCCAACATGACCAGCGGCAATGGTTCGCGGCGCGATGGGCAGACGAACAGATCGAACGCCTGGTAGTAGTCCTTGATGTTTTTACGGAATCCGGGCAGGGCCATGTTCGGACCGAGCAGTCGTTCCAGCCTGCGACGCTCGCGGCCCTCGCCGAAGATGACGAGGCGGGCATTGGTCAGGTCGGCAACGCGGAAGGCCTCGATCAGAGTATCGAGACCCTTGCTGTGGGCGAGACGGGCGGCCGAGCCGATCAGATATTGTTCGGGTCCGACCCCCAGCGACCGGCGCAGCGTGGCTATTTCGGCGGCGTCCACGCGGCGGTGAGGGGTGAACAGCTGATTGAGTTTGAACACCTGCCCGCGATATGTGGCAGGTATCTGCCGCACCTGCCAATGGGCATTGCAGATGAGCCCATCGAGCAGAAAGAAATGCGGCCCATTGGCGCCGTTGTGCAGCGTAGCCACCGACGGCGCATCTGCCTGCGCGCGCGCCACGATGCGCCCCGATCTTCGCAAGTGGGTGTGAATGACGTCGGGTCGGAACTCGCGAATGCGCTGCGCGACCGCATGCTGCGTGCGCAGCCAGGTCGGAACCGGCGAGACGTGCACCCGGTCCGAGACCGCGTCGACGACGGAGGTGCCAAACCGGCTCCGATGAGTGCGGCGCACGATGAGCATGACATCGTGCTCGGCCGCCTGAAAGCTGGCGAGTTCCGCAGCGTAACGTTCCGAGCCGGCGAAGCCGCGGGACAGAATGATGTGCATGATGCGCATTAGAATCTTCGCGACAGGTAAAACAGTCCGCCGTCTATCTTGTAGAACGAATCCGGTCTGCCACCCTGCGGATCGCTCGCCAGGATGTGATCCCGTGCGGCATTCTGCACATGGCGCAGTTCGGCGGCCAAATCCCAGTTGGGAAGAACATTGCGCCAAGTCGCCCCGGCGCCGAAGTAAACCCCA
>DATLVV010000302.1:0-6598 GCA_035577165.1 Steroidobacteraceae bacterium
AACCTCACCTATCATTTCAATTCGCAATTCGACATTCAGGCGGGCGGCCGATATTCGAGCAATGAACAATCGGCCACGGAAAGCATCGGGGGTCCGTTATTAGGCGGTGGCACTGAGGCCTTCACCACCCCTTCCAAGGGCAATGTATTTACCTATTCATTTGCGCCGCGCTGGCACGTGGATGCAAACACCATGGTGTATGGGCGCGTTGCCACGGGCTATCGTCCGGGCGGTCCCAATGCGCAGCCCATCGCGCCGCCGCCCGACGTGCCGCAGGCGTACGGCGCCGACAAAACCATCAACTTTGAACTCGGCGTTCGCTCGACCCAACTCGACGGACGGCTATCCATCGACGTCGCGGCCTTCCATGTCGATTGGAAAGACATTCAGCTGTTCGAAGTCGTCGACAATGTCGGCATCAACGCCAACGGCGGCAAGGCGAAATCGCAGGGCGTGGAATGGACATTCGCCTATGTGCCCGTGCATGGGTTGACCCTCGGCTGGACCGGGGTGTACACCGATGCGAAACTGACCTCGCCCGCACCGGCGGTCAACGGCAATTCCGGCGACCCGCTGCCCTATGCGCCGAAGTGGAGTACCTCACTCGACGGCGAATACGACTTTAATCTAGCCGCCGATTACAAGGGGTTCGTCGGCGCCGCCTGGAGCTATGTCGGCTCGCGGAGCACCGACTTCGCGAGTTCACCCACGGGCGGGCAGTTGGAACTGGAGAGCTACAACACCTTCGATGCCCGCATCGGCTTTGACAACGGGCACTTCCGCGTGACGCTCTTCGGCAAGAATTTGGGGGATAAGCGCGGCATCAGCAGCTACATTGCGAGCGGTGCACCGGGTCCGGCGGGCGAAATCACGATAATTCAACCGCTCACGTACGGTTTGACGCTGAACGTGAAGTTCTAGGGGCCGTCCGGAGCATGAGCACGAAACGCGAGCCGCTGGCAGAGACGCGAATGTCGGAGGTGTTGGATCTGCCTCACCCGTATCTCCTGTTTCTGGGCGATACCACCGAAGCAGGCTACGCCAAGACCGCGTTTGGGCTGCGCGACTGGGCCGCTGATCGCTGCGTCGGTGAATGGTCGTGCGAAGGGGCCACGGTCACCACCGGACTGCCGCGATTGTCGCCGAAGGAGGCCCGCGCGCGCGGCGCTCGCGCGCTGGTGATCGGGGTTGCGAACGTGGGCGGGATGATTGCCGAGAGCTGGATGCCCTCGCTCATGGATGCTCTTGATTCCGGCCTCGACATCATCAGCGGCATGCACACCAAGCTCAACGACACGCCGCAACTAATGAGCGCGGCGGAGCGGCGCGGACGCCGGCTGATCGACGTGCGGACGCCGCCGCGCAATATCCCCATATCATCGGGCCGCAAAAGAACCGGCCAGCGCCTGCTCACGGTGGGCACCGACTGCGCACTGGGGAAGAAATACACCGCCCTGGCAATTACGCGGGCGTTTACCCAACGCGGCGTGGACGCCGATTTTCGGGCAACCGGGCAGACCGGCATCATGATTTCCGGCCGCGGGATTCCGATGGACGCGGTGGTGGCGGACTTCGCGGCGGGCGCTGCGGAAATGCTCAGTCCGGATGCGCCCGCACGGCACTGGGATGTGATCGAGGGGCAGGGATCACTGTTCCACCCTGCGTATGCCGGTGTTTCATTGGCCCTACTGCACGGCAGTCAGCCGGATGTCATTGTCGTGTGCCACCAGCCCGGCCGCGAGCGAATGTTGGGCACCGACTACTTGGTGCCGGATCTGAACGAGACCATCGATATGAATTTGCGCCTCGGCCGCCGCACCAATGCGGCGATTCGCTGCGCAGGCGTGAGTTTGGATACGTCGCGGCTCGAGGTGGCTGCGGCGCATCGATTGCTCGCCGAGCAGAGTGCGCGGCTCGGTCTGCCGGTGGCCGACCCGATCCGGGGCGGCGCGGCATTCGAACAACTCGTCGATGCCTGTCTCGCCGAGACAGGCAAGTCAGCGTAACGGTCACTTCTCGCAAGCAGGAAAATCTATGCGTTCAATAACAAAACTGGCGGGTGCAATTCTGGCGTTGGCTGCGATATCAGCGACTGCGCTCGGCGCCACCCCCGAAGTCACCGCGGTCCCTCTGACCACCGATGATGTCAATGCGTGGCTCGACGGCTATATGCCGTACGCCCTGCACACGGGCGATATTGCCGGTGCGGTTGTCGCCGTGGTCAAGGACGGGAAGATTGTGACGGAGCGGGGCTACGGCTACTCGGACGTCGCCAAACACACACCGGTGGATCCCAAGCTCACGTTGTTCAGGCCCGGGTCGGTATCGAAGTTGGTCACCTGGACTGCCGTGATGCAGATGGTCGAGCAGGGAAAAATCGATCTCGACGCCGACGTCAATCAATACCTCGATTTCAAGATTCCGGCCCGCCAGGGCAAGCCGGTCACGATGCGCAATCTCATGCAGCACGTGGCCGGGTTCGAGGAGCAGGCCAAGAACATCATGGGGGAGGACCCCAAGGGGCCTTCATACGAAACGCTGCTCAAGCAATGGGTACCCGAGCGCGTGTTCGCTCCCGGGTCGACCCCCGCCTACTCCAATTACGGCGCATCGCTGGCGGGCTACATCGTGCAGCGGGTGTCCGGCGAATCGTTCGATGATTATCTGGACAAGCATATATTCGGGCCGCTCGACATGAAGCACTCGAGCTTCCGTCAGCCGCTGCCGGCCGACCTCGTGCCGCTGATGTCCAAGGGTTACGAATTGGCTTCGGAAGAGCCGCACGTCTTTGAGATAGTCGGCCCGGCGCCCGCCGGTTCGATGTCCTCTCCCGCCGAGGACATGGCGCATTTCATGATCGCGCACCTGCAAAACGGCGAGTACAACGGCAATCGCATTCTGCGCGCTGAAACCGCGGAAATGATGCACAACAGTCCGCTGACCGTGCTGCCGCCCCTCAATCGCATGGAATTGGGCTTTTTCGAAACCAATATCAACGGCCGCGAAGTGATCGCGCACCTGGGCGACACGCAGTACTTCCACACCTCGCTGCATTTGTTCCTCAAGGAGGGAGTGGGCTTCTACGTTTCCTTCAATAGTCCGGGCAAGGAGGGCGCGGCCGGCGGCCTGCGCGGTGCGCTGTTCGAAGACTTCGCCGATCGCTACCTCCCCGCGGACGAGAAAGAAACGCGTGTCGACGCGAAGACCGCCGCGAGCCACGCCGCACTGTTGAAGGGCAAGTGGGTGAATTCGCGCGGCTCGCAGTCAACGTTCCTTGCGGCCCTGGGCTTGGTGGGCCAGACCAAGGTCGGTCTCAATGCCAAGGGTGAATTGGAGACCCCCTTCCACGGGTTGAACGGCAAGCCGCTACAATGGGTTGAAACGGCTCCTTTTGTTTGGCGGGCGACCGGTGCCAGCCACGAGCGCCTCGCAGCCAAAGTGGTCGACGGCAAGGCGGTGCGCTTCAGCATCGATGGGATTTCACCCTTCATGGTGTTCGACCGCGCGCCCTGGTACCAGGACAGCGCGTGGTTGTTGCCGCTGCTCTGCGCAAGTCTGGCGGCGCTGGCGCTGACGGCGATCATGTGGCCGGTCGCCGCCATCGTGCGTCGCCGCTACGGCGCCAAACTTGCCTTGGATGTCAAGTCGCTGAAGGCCTACCGCGTCAGCAAAATTGCGGCCATCTTGCTGCTCGCCGCCATGGGTACCTGGGCGCTGACGCTCGTCTCGATGCTCAAGGACATCAATAATCTCAGCTCCAAGTTCGACTCGACCGTCCGCTTCGCGCAAATCTTCGGCATCGTCGTATTCATCGGCGGCTTCGCCGTGATGCTGTGGCACCTGCGCACGGTGTGGAGCGGTGCGCGCCGCTGGCCGGCCAAGCTGTGGAGCATCGTACTGGCGCTCTCGGCCTTCGTCGTACTGTGGGTTGCAGTGGCGTTCAATCTCATCGGATTCGGGCTGTACTATTGATGGGCGCGTTGAAGCTCCGTATCGCGCTCGAGAAATTACGGCTGTCCGCGCCGTTTCGCATCTCGGGGTTCGTGTTCGAGGAACAAGAAGTCGTCGTCGTGACGCTCGGCGATGGAATTCACAGCGGTCGAGGCGAAGCATCGGGCGTCTACTATCTAGGCGACACGGCGCAGGGGATGATGGCCGCCATCGAGGGTGTGCGCAGCGCCATCGAAGCGGGCGTCGATCGCGCCGCCCTGCAAGGCTTGCTGCCGCCCGGCGGCGCCCGCAATGCGGTGGACTGTGCGCTGTGGGAGCTCGATGCGCAGCGTCGGCGCATGCCGGTGTGGAAGCTGGCCGAACTGCCGCCGGTGAAGCCGCTGGTCACGACGTTCACGCTCGGCGCCGATGATCCCGCCACGATGGCCGCGGGCGCGCGCAAATACGCCCAAGCCCGCTCTCTAAAGCTGAAGCTGACCGGCGATCTGGATTTGGACATTGCGCGGGTGCAGGCCGTTCGCGCGGTGCGGCCGGACGTGTGGATGGGGGTGGACGCCAATCAGGGTTACGGCATCGAGGCACTCGATTCGCTGATCGGCCGGTTGATTCCCTCGAAAATTTCCCTGCTGGAGCAGCCGATCAAACGCGGCCGCGAAACCGATCTCACGGGCTTCCGCTCGCCGATTCCGATCGCTGCCGATGAGAGCGCGCTCAGTTTCGCCGACCTGGCGGGTCTTCCGGGGCGCTTCGACGTGGTGAATATCAAGCTCGATAAATGCGGCGGATTGACCGAGGGGCTCGCGATGGCGTACGAGGCACGCCGCCTGGGGCTCAAGGTCATGGTCGGCAACATGGTCGGCACCAGTCTTGCGATGGCCCCTGCGTTCGTGCTCGGCCAATTGTGCGACGTCGTCGATCTCGACGGTCCGATATTTCTCGCTCAAGATAGAAAACCCGGCATGACCTACGTCGACGGGGCCGCTTGGAGCGGCGATGAGGTGTGGGGGGCAACGCACGCGGGCTCGGCATGAGCGTGGATCAGCCGACGTGGTTCGGTCAGCCGCGTGGGCTCACGGTCCTGTTTCTCACCGAGATGTGGGAGATATTCTCCTACTACGGCATGCGCACGCTGCTGGTCTATTACATGACCAAGCAGTTGCTGATTGGACAGGAAAAGGCGTCGTTCATCTACGGCACCTACACGGCGATGGCGTACTTCACGCCGATTCTCGGCGGCGTGATTGCCGACCGCTGGCTCGGCAAGCGACGCGCGGTGATCGTCGGCGGCAGCATCATGGCCGCCGGTCACTTCATGATGGCGTTCGAGCCCTCGTTCTATTTTGCGCTGGCGACGATTGCGCTCGGCAACGGACTGTTCCTGCCGAGCCTGCCCAGCCAGATCAATGATCTCTACCGGTCCGATGATCCGCGGCGCAGCTGGGCCTACAACGTTTACTACGTAGGCATCAACCTCGGCGGGTTCCTGGCTCCCTTGATCTGCGGCACGCTCGGCGAACTCTACGGCTGGCATTGGGGTTTCGGCGCCGCCGGGGTCGGCATGCTCGCGGGCCTGGTGATCTACATCTTGGGAGGCCGCTACCTGCCCGAGCAGGCCCGGGTGGTGCGCAAAGCGGCGCCGGCGTCCGCCAGCATACTCAACCATCGCTCGACGCTCGTGCTGCTGCTTGCCATCGGCCTCGCCGTCACGGTATTCCGCGCCGCCTACGAGCAGATCGGCAATACCGTCGCGCTATGGTCGGACGTCGGCATCGACCGCAGGACCGCGCTCATGACCATACCAATGACCTGGTTTCAGTCCTTGAACCCTCTGCTGGTGTTCATCATGACCCCGCTATTGCTGGCGCGCTGGCGGCGCCAAGCCGAAGCCGGTCGCTCGCAGTCATCGATGCGGAAAATGGCGTTCGGTGCGCTGATCGTGGCCGCCGCGTACCTGCTGCTCGCGCTGGTGGCTTTCCAGACCGAACCAGGCCGCGCGGGCTGGCTGTGGCTGGTGCTGTACTTCGCCCTGTTCACCCTGGGGGAACTGTACATCTTGCCGACCGGCCTCGGGCTCTTCGCGCGGCTGGCGCCGCCCGGGTTCGGCGCGACGACCATCGCCGCGTGGTATCTCGCGATTTTCAGCGGCAGCCTTGCGGCGGGTGCCGTCGGCGCGCTGTGGGGAAGCATGACCCATGGCCACTTTTTTCTCTTGCTGACCGTCATTGCCAGCCTCGCCGCCGCCCTCCTGCTGGCTCTCGATCGCAGCACGCAACGCATCGAAAGCGAGCGCGCCGTCGAGGCTGCCACGTCGACTGCCATTCAACCGGAGTTTTCATGAAGGCTATCATTTCTGCCCTGCTGGTCCTGGCTTGCGCTGCGCCTTCATTCGCTGCGCCCCCCGCCGGCTTCGAAGGTCGTGTCGAAGGCTTACGCAAGGAAACCGGCGTGCCCGGCATGGCGATCGCGATCGTCGAGGACGACAAGATCACGCTCGCCAAGGGCTTCGGCATCCGGGCGCTGGGCTCTCCCGCGCCGGTCGATGCCGACACCATTTTCCCAACAGGCTCCACCGGCAAAGCGTTCACGGTGGCCGCGCTCGGCATTCTGGTGGATCAGGGCAAGATCGCCTGGGACGACAAAGTCATCG
>DATLVV010000303.1:0-3807 GCA_035577165.1 Steroidobacteraceae bacterium
ATGTTGACGGTCGCGGCCCGGTTAGTGAAGCTGTGTGCATTGTCACAGCGGTAATAGCTGCCGTTCACTCCATAGAGGTCGATGCCGAGCCCGCCACCCCCGTCAAAGATAGCGTTGCAGGTGCCCGCGACATCAGTGCGAGTGGTCGCGAAATTGGTGCCGCTGAGTTGGTATGTGACAGTGTTAACGAGACTGGCGGCGGTGAGCGTACCTGTGCTGATGCTACCGGCGGTCAGCGCCCCCGACGTACCGATACTGCCGGCGGTCAGCGCGCCTGTGACGTTTGCCGTGCCCGACGCGCTGATGTTCCGGGCACTGACGTCAAGCGATGCTGTAAGCCCCCCGGTCAGCACGACACTGTTGGCGTGAATATCGCCACTCGCGGTGATGCCGCCACTCGCGGCGATATTCCTGGCACTGATGTCAAGGGAGGCGGTAAGCCCCCCAGTCAACACGGCACTGTTAGCGTGCAGGTCACCACTGGCGTTGACATCGGCACTCATATAAAGCGACCGGCCGCCGACATCCCCAACGGCGGAAATATTCCCGTTCGACTGGAGAAACGGCACCACCAGATTGCCCGTCAGCGTTCCGCCCGAAAGCGGCAGGCAATTGGCTATCCCAGCAGTGACGGTGTCGTACCATCGCTTGATGGCGCCCATCATCATCCGGCCGACGTCGTTGACGCCGCTCGGCTGCATGCCCTCGGGCCAGCCGTCGGGCGGCGTCAGATTGTTGCCGGCGTCGGTGTTTGACCAACTGCTGACCTCACTCATCGCTGCACCCACCTCATCGCGACGCGGCGCGAGATTGCTTCAAACGGCAGCAGGATCGCGAGCTGCCCGTCTTCCGGGACATGGCTCTCGAGCGCGTCGCAGGTTTCCAGAAATCCCCAAGGCGATGCGGTCGCCTCGGTGATCACGTTACCCTCGGCATCGCGCGCTTGTACGACGCGCGCCCGGCTTGCATCCATCCCCTGGCACCGCTCCGCGATTACCGGCTTGGGCTCCGGGTAGCCCAAGATCCACGCCATTGTCGTATCGTCCGCGCTGCGCTCGAATGCCTCGGCGAGCCGCTTGTGCAGGGTCACTAATGTGCCCTCGGGCCGGCGCACGACATAGGCATCGATGCTCGGCGGGATCAGATACTGATCAGCCGGCACGCAGAAGCAGGCGCGCTTCGGATGGTCGACATCGATCGTTGCCAGCAATTGCGCCTCGATGTCGCGCGGCGGCTCGGGGATTAGAAGCGTCATAGCTTCGACAACGCCGAGCCGATCCCGCCCAACAGCCCGCTACCCCCAGCCGCGCCGGCTCCGGCCGCGGCTGCCGCGGGCGCCGCATCCGTCAGGCCAATAAGACCGGCCAAACCTGAATCATACGCCGCCCCGGAGAACGGGCTGACATAAGAACCGAGGCCTGCCGTGTAACCGCCTAGATTGCTAGCAGCACCACCAAGGCCGCCGAGCCCACCGCCGCCCAGCAGGGATTTAATCCCGGTAAGGCCTGACAGTGTGCTCGCAAGCTGGTTCTGGAAATACGGCTGGGTCGTTGAGCTGGAGCCCGTCGTCGGCTGCCCAATGTTCTGCAGGTACATCGAGAGGTCTTTGAACGGCTCCATCTGAGTCGCGTTGTAACGGTTCATCGCATCGTTGATGCCGGCCTGCTGTTGCTGCTGCAGCGTGTCATTGATGCCGGTAAAACCTTGCCCCGCCTTGACCAAGGCGTCGGCGGTGCCGTACTGGCTGGCAAGCATACCCGGGTATTGCTGTAGTGCCGAAAGCCGGTTCGCATTGCCTGCCTGGTAGGCACCCTGCAACCCGCTGATCCCGCTGCCCTGCGTTAATAGGTCTGTCCCGATATTTGCCGCGCTGCGCCCGTATCCGGCCTGCGCCGCATCAGCCGCAGCTTTCTGACCGGCACTATAGAGCTGTCCGTAATCGCTGCCCGCACCCCTTTGTAGCCCCGCATAACCTGATGCCGCGGCATCCTGCCGAGCGCGCTCTGCATCGTAGGCTGGCGCATAGATTTTGGTCGCAATATCGCCAAGCGACCGGCCCAGATTTGTCTCGTTCTGATCCTGGGCACCCATAAAGGCGCCACTGCCGTATCGGCCCGCCTTCGACATTTGCGAGGCCAGCGTCGGCGCCGTCACGCGCTGATAGGCTTCCGCGGTCGGGTCTTGTGCGGCCTTGACGTACTGCGCGAGGTAGGGATTGGAATTCGGGTTGACGTACATGCCGCTCGCGGTTCGGGCGAGCTGCTCCATCCCGGCGCCTTGACCCTGCGCAACATTCCCCAGTGTCGAGAGCCCGAGATTCCCGCCCGCGAGGTTTTGTGCGTACTGATTGCCCGAGGCGATCGCCGCGTCAGCCTGCCGTCGCAGATTGGCCTGCTCGGGGTCTTGCCCCTCGGCGAGCGTCTTCATCCGGGCATAGGCCGGCGAATTCTCGACGCCCGTGTTGTTCAGAGAATTGAACCAGGCGTTGTTCGCTTGCGGACGCAAGCCGGTGTCGTTGGCGCGGGCCGTATCGACCAGGCCCTGATAGCCCTGCGAAAGATAATTCGACGGTGCCGTGTAAGGCGCCATCGTCTGACCGGGGAAGTAGCGCGGCCCCCCGATGTCTTCATAAAGGCTCTTGGCCTGGTTCCAACCCTGCGTCAGGAACGGCAGTTGCGCCTGCTGTGTCGGGTTGATCGTCGTCGTCGTCGTGTTGCCGCTCGGCCCCTTAGACGGCATGGCCCAGCTCCTTTATTGCGACGATGTCCCGAACCGCAACCTGATCCCCGGTCAACCGACCCCGCCAGGCGCGAGCCCAGCCGGGACGACCGGCGCAGAGGATGTGCGAGCAACCGGCGGCACGCGCGTGCTCGTCAAAAGTCTTGATCGCAACGTCGATCCACACCCGCATTTCGCGCCCGCCACAGAACATCATCTCGAGGACGCGGCGTCGCGGATACTCGCGGATCTCGGTGGCGATCACGGCGAGCAATTTGCCGTTGCGCTCGATCAGCCAGATACCGCAGCGCCCCAGCATCGACAGCCGCAAGACGTCGACCGGCAGATAGCAATCGGTGATGTGCGTTGCCTTATAGAGCAACGGCTCAATCTCGTTCCAGCGGCGGCACAGTTCATCAAGCTGCGGCAGGCGCACAGCGATCACCGGCTGCGGCACCGGGCAGACATCCGGCACCGCCACAAAATCGGGCTCACACAATGTCATGTACCAAGCACCCGCCAGGTTGTCCCATTGAACCAGAGTAGCTGCCGGGTCGCACCGCCGCCGGCAGCATTACCGCCCCAAGTCGCAACGCTACCGTCGGTGATGTACGCTTGCGTCCCCGGCGCCACGGCGACCGGCAGGGTCGCGAACGTGTAGGGCGGCCGGTCGGTCAGGCCGATCAGTTGGTTCACGCTGCGCGCAATGTCGCGCAGCCAACTCGCCCAATTGCCGGGCGGCTGCTCCGGCGCGACGCGCGACATGCTTGGCGGCGAATGCGCGCTCATCGCAATTTAGCCTCCGGCCGCAATTCGATATCGAGCCCCTGCAGATGGCGGAACTCCTGCGCCGCCGGCAAATCCATCTGAAACCTGAGATAACGCCCGGTGACGCGCTGCGGGCACTCGCCGATCACGTTGGCGTGTACCCCGGGTTCCCAGACCACCGGATCGGTCAGGTGCTCACGGTGCCCCACCGCGACAGTGACGTTGTCCTTGCAGCCCGGCGCGCCTTGGATCAACGGGCGCACCGACGACACCCAGGCGCGTTGCCGGTCATTGGGTTGCGTCTCGGCGGTCTGCAGGGTC
>DATLVV010000304.1:0-4914 GCA_035577165.1 Steroidobacteraceae bacterium
GGCGGTGTTTCCGATCAAGGTCAATCAGCAGCGGCTGGTGGTCGAAGAGGTGTACCGCTACGGCGCCGAATTCGGCTTCGGGCTCGAGGTCGGCTCCAAGCCGGAGCTGCTTGCCGTGATGTCCATCACCGAGAATGCGCCCGAGCGCATCGTGGTGTGCAACGGCTTCAAGGACGATTCCTACATCGAGGCGGTCATTCTGGCCACCAAGCTCGGCCGCACCATCATCCCGGTGGTGGAGAACTACGAAGAGATTCATCTGATACTGAAGCACGCCGATCGCTACGCCGTGCGGCCGAAAATCGGCGTGCGCGTCAAGCTCGCGAGCGAGGGCGCGGGCCGCTGGCGCGAGTCCGCCGGCGAAAAATCCAAGTTCGGCTTGTTCATCAGCGAAATTCTCGACCTGCATGCGCTGCTCAAAGAGCGGGACATGCTGGACTGCCTGCAGCTCGTGCACTGCCATCCCGGCAGCAAGCTGCAGGACATCCGCCGCGTGAAGGACGCCATCAACGAATTGGCGCATGTGTACGCGGAACTCAAGATCATGGGCGCGGGATTGCAGTACATCGACATCGGCGGCGGCCTGGGGGTCGACTACGACGGCAGCGGCACCAACTTCGAGTCCTCGATGAACTACACGCTGAATGAATACGCCAGCGACGTGGTGTATCGCATCAAGAGCGTGTGCGATGCGCGCGACGTGCCGCACCCCATGATCGTCAGCGAGTCGGGGCGCGCGATCGCCGCCCACCACAGCCTGCTGGTGTTCGACATCCTGGGATCCTCGACCCTCGATCAGTTCAAGGTCACCGGCCGCCCCGAGGAGGACTACCACGGTCACGAAGAGGTGCCGCAGCCGGTGCGCGATTTGTTCGACAGCTTCCGCTCGGTCAATGAACGGCGCCTGGTCGAGTGCTATCACGACGGTCTGCAGGCCCGCGAACAGGCGCTGCAGATGTTCAACTTGGGCTACCTGAGTCTCGAATTCCGCGCCCTGGCGGAGAAACTCTACTGGGCCACCTGCACCAAGATTCGCGACTACTGCCGCAAGCTGGACCGGGTGCCCGAAGAGCTGGAGAACCTCGAGGACATGCTGAGCGACATCTACTTCTGCAACTTCTCGGTATTTCAGTCGCTGCCCGACAGCTGGGCAATCGGCCAGCTGTTTCCCATCATGCCCATCCAACGCCTGGGCGAGCGGCCGTCGCGCAATGCCGTGCTGGCCGACATCACCTGCGATTCCGACGGCAAGATCGATCGCTTCGTGCACCCCCGGGTGACCAAACGCACCCTTGAGGTGCATGAACTGACCCCCGGGCAGCCCTACTACCTGGCCGCCTTCCTGGTCGGCGCCTATCAAGAGACCCTGGGCGATCTGCACAACCTGTTCGGCGATACGCATGTGGTGCACATTCGCCTGCAGGACGGCGGCGGCTGGTGGATCGAGGAAATCGTCAAGGGCGACACCGCCAACAAGGTGCTCGAGTACATGGAGTACGACACCGACGAGTTGTATCCCGGCATCGCCCGGGATTGCGAAAGGGCGGTTCAGGAGGGCCGGATGACGCTCGGCGAAGCGCAGGCGGTGAAGCGTTTTTATGAGCAGGAACTCAACGGCTACGCCTACCACGAAGTCGAGTAAGCCGCGGGGCTTAGGTGTCTGTCTGACACGGTCTCAGGTTTGCCAACAATTATCTCAAAGCGTAGCATCTTCCGAGGGTGCAGGCTCCGACGCAGTGATGCGCGCCGCGGTGCCTGAGTGTCGAAACGCTGTTAGTGAGATTAGTTGAATGACGACGATCTACGTTGGCAACCTGCCATTCACTGCGACAGAAGACGAAGTGCGGGCGCTGTTCGAGCGTCACGGCAAAGTCGAATCGGTAAAGCTCATCAATGATCGCGAGACCGGACGTCCCCGCGGATTTGCATTCGTGGACATGGCCGCCGGTGAAGCTCAAAACGCGATTCAACAGACGAACGGTTTCCAGATGGGTGGACGACCGTTGCGCGTCAATGAGGCCCAAGAACGGGCGCCTCGCTCCAAACCCGCCAGCGGCGGTGCTGGTGGTGGCGGCGGCGGCGGTTCACGCCGCTGGTGATCGGCTCCCGGGTGGGCGGGTCCCGATAGCGCGGTCTGCTCACCACATTTCTTTGAGTTGCGCGACAACGTCCACCGTTGCCGCCTCGCCCTCTTTCAAGTTTTCGATACCGCGCATATTGCGCAGTGAGATCTTCTCGCAGGTGTCGAGCAGCTTGTCGGTCATGAAGCGGCTCTTGGCGCCGTACACATGCTTGTCCCCGTCCTTGGCCTGCTGCGTGACCTGGTACTTGAGCGGCGCGCACAGATGCAGCTCATTGCGCGCGCGCGTCATGGCGACATACAGCAAGCGCCGTTCCTCCTCGATCATCTCCGGCTTGCCCGTGGAGAATTCCGACGGAAAGTTGCCGTCCGAGACGTTCAGCACGTACACGATGTCCCACTCCTGGCCCTTGGCCGAGTGGATGGTGGAGAGAATGACGTAATCCTCGTCCTTGTTGGCGCCGGCCGCTTTATCGCCGGTCACCATCGGCGGATCCAGGGTGAGTTCGGTCAGGAAGCGCTCGCGGCTCGCGTGCTGCGTCCCCAGCTGCTCCAGCTGATCCAGATCGCCGGAGCGGTTGAACGCCGCATCGTAAATGCGTTCGAGCTGCGGCTTGTACCAGTCGCGCACCAAACCCACCTGGCCCGGCCAGGGAGTCGCGGGATCGGCGAGCTTCTCCAGCAAGTTGCAAAATCGCTTCCATTCCATCTTCACGGCCTGCGGCGCGTCGAAGGCGGCCAGGCTTTTCATCTCGAAATTCTGCGCCTCGAACTGTTCCAGCGCCTGTTTGGCGTGGCCGGGGCCGATGCCCGGCAGCAGCTTCAGCACGCGGAACGCCGCCACCAAATTGCGCGGATTGTCCGCCCAGCGCAGCACCGACATCATGTCCTTGACGTGCGCCGCTTCCAGGAACTTGAGCCCGCCGTATTTCACGAAGGGGATGTTGCGCTTGGAGAGTTCGACTTCGAGCACGTCGCTGTGATGCGAGCTGCGGAACAAGATGCAATGGCGCTTGAGCGAGCCGCCGATTTCACGCGTCTGCAAAATCTTGCCGGCGATGTAGTCCGCCTGCGCCTGCGCATCGTCCATGGAGACGTAGAAGGTCTTTTGCGTGGATTGGCGCATTCCGAGCAGTGTCTTGCGGTGCTGCCGCGCGCCGTCCGCCATCAGCGCATTCGCCGAATCCAGAATTGTCTGCGTGGAGCGGTAGTTCTGCGACAGCACCACCATTTCGGCCTTGGGCTTGTAGCGATCGGCAAACCCCAGGATGTTTTCCACCGCCGCCGCGCGGAACGAGTAAATGGCCTGGGCATCGTCGCCGACCACCGTCACCCCTTGCCCATCCGGCTTGAGCGCCTGCACCACCTCGCCCTGCAGCGTGCTGGTGTCCTGGTATTCGTCCACCAGCACATGATCGAAATTCTTCGACAGGCTCTGCGCCAGCGCCGGGTTCTGCATCATCACATGCCAGTAGAGCAGCAGATCGTCGAAATCCAGCACGCGGTTTTTCTGCTTGCGGCCGACGTATTCGCGATACAGGCGCGTGAGGTCGGCTTCCCACTCGCGGCACCACGGAAATTGTTCCTCGAGGGTCTGCTTCAGCGACAGGCGCGTGTTGACCCGGTAGGAATAGATGGCGAGACACGCGTCCTTGCGCGGAAAGCGCTTGTCCTTGGAGGAAAATCCCAGCTCGTGGCGCACCACATCCATCAAGTCGGCCGCATCGGCGCGGTCCAGCACGGTGAAATTCGGATCCAATCCCAAGTGCTTGGCATACAGGCGCAATATTCGATTGCCCACCGAATGAAAGGTCCCCGACCAAAGCATCCGAGTCGTTACGCTGCGATCGCCGGCGCGGCCGCGATCCGCCATCACTTCGCCGACGATGGTCTGGGTGCGCCGAATCATTTCCTGAGCGGCGCGGCGCGTGAAGGTGAGCATCATGACCCGCGACGGATCCACGCCGTTCAGCACCAGGTGCGCAGCGCGACGCGCCAGGGTGTTGGTCTTGCCGGTTCCCGCGCCCGCCAGGATGAGCAGCGGCCCGGCTTGGAATGGCTTGTCCTGCGTGGCGGCCGTGCCATAGGTGGCCGCGCGCCGCTGCGACGGGTTGAGCGCATCAAAAGCATTGGTCTTGGCTTTCATCATATGAATGCTAATACTGTACGTATATCCAGATCACGTCAATCGGCCCTCCGTTGAGGCCGAGAATGGCGCATGGCGGGGCCGGCGCGCGTGGAGACAGATCACAGGCGCCAGCTTTAGACTGCTTTCATGCTCAAGAAACCCACCGCGATTGCCAGCCATCACATTTTTACCGGCCGCATCATCGACGTTTCCGTCGAACGGCTGCTCTATGCCAACGGACGTGAATACGACCTGGACTACGTTCGGCATCCCGGCGCCGCGGCGGTGGTCGCCGTGGACGAGCGTGGGCGCGTCTGCCTGGTACGCCAGTACCGGCACGGCATTCTGGATTTTCTTTGGGAGATCCCCGCCGGCAAGCTCGACCCGGGCGAGCCCCCCGAAGTTTGCGCAGTGCGAGAATTGACCGAGGAAACCGGCGTCACCGCGCGGCGCTGGACCTCGCTCGGCAGCTACCTCCCGGCGCCCGGCATTTTCACCGAGATCATTCACCTCTATCTGGCGCAGGACCTCGACGTCGGGGCCGCCGCACCGGACGCCGACGAGGACTTGGAACTCCAATGGCTGCCGCTGGAGGAAGCGGTCGAGCGGGTGCTGGCGGGCGAGTGGAACGACGGCAAAACGGCCCTGGCGCTGTGGCGCGCCCAACGCCGCCTGCAAGCATGACGATGTGCCGCCAAGTGTGACG
>DATLVV010000305.1:0-2114 GCA_035577165.1 Steroidobacteraceae bacterium
GGGGGTTTTCCTTTTATCGATGACGAAGACATTCTGTATGCAGGGTATCTATTGGCCGTGCAACGATGAGGTAGCTTACTCTAGGCCGCAAGTGGCCGCTTCGGAGCGGTCATTTCCGAGCCGCCATTGCCTGGTGTTGGGCCGGCGCCTGCCGGTGACTACCGTCAACTCGCTGCAGCAGTCCGAGCTTGCGCGTTAGAATGGTGCGCGCCGCCGGGCTAGCACTCATCGATAGAGGTGTCCACGTGAACCACGCATGTGTTCTGAGCGCGACGCGAAGGCGCCGCACTACCCTCGGCAACGCTCTGGCCTGTCTTCTCGGACTGGCGGCCGGTGTGACGCACGCACAGTCTGCACAGCGACACACTGCACCGCCACAGACAGGCGCTGAAGAGATCACAGGCGTCGTCAAGTCCACGCTAGGGCCGGAAGCCGGCGTTTGGGTCATCGCAGAGACCAATGACTTCGCAACCCGCTTTGCGAAGATTGTCGTGACCGATGATCAGGGGCGCTACCTCGTCCCGGATTTACCCAAGGCGAACTACCTCGTATGGGTGCGCGGCTACGGCCTGGCCGATTCGGCGAAGGTACGCGCCGTCCCCAGTAGCAACCTCGATCTCACCGTGCTGGCCGCGCCCGATGCGGCCACCGCAGCGAAGGTGTATCCCGCCGCCTACTGGTACGCCATGCTGAAAGTGCCCGAGGCAGCGGAAGTTGCGCGCCTGCCCGGGGGACGCGATGCGTATTTGATGTGGATCAAGAATATGGGGTGCATCGGGTGCCATCAGCTGGGCAATCTGGCCACACGCACCTTACCCGCGAGTTTAGGCAAATTCGAGTCAACCCAAGCGGCGTGGGCGCGCCGCATCCAGTCCGGGCAGGCCGGCGGACAGATGGTGAGTCTCGCCCAAGGGCTCTTGAGCGGTATTCCGCTCAAATATCTCGCCGACTGGACCGATCGCATCGCGGCCGGCGAGCTACCGGCCGCAAAGCCCGCGCGCCCAACGGGATTGGAGCGCAACGTGGTAGCGACCGTGCGCGACTGGGCGGGCCCCCAAAGCTACGTACACGACTTATCTGGAACGGATCGGCGCCAGCCGACCATCAACGGCAATGGCCCGCTGTTCGGAGCGCCGGAGCTCAGCACCGACAACTTTCCGATCCTCGATCCGATTCACAACGTCGCGACCACGTTTAAGGCGCCCGTGCGCGATGCCAGCACGCCGACCACGCATGATGATCCGGTCGTGGCAGCCTCGCCATACTGGGGAACGCAACGAATTTGGGACAGCAAGGCCACGGCGCATAATCCCATGTTTGATGGCCGCGGCCGCGTGTGGTACACGGCGCGCATTCGCGCGGCGGATAATCCCACCTTCTGCAAGAAAGGTTCAGCGCACCCATCGGCGCGCCTGTTCCCCACCGAGCGCTCGGATCGCCAGTTGGCGGTGTACGATCCCAAGAGCGGCAAGTACACCTTCATCGACACGTGCTTTGCGACCCATCACCTGCAGTTTGCCGAGGATGAGAACAACACTTTATGGACCAGCGGCGGCAATGAGATAGTCGGCTGGTTGGACACGAATAAATTCGATCAGACGGGCGATGCGGCCGCATCTCAGGGGTGGGCACCGTTCGTCCTCGACACCAATGGCAACGGCAAGCTCGACGAGTGGACCGAGCCTGGACAGCCCGCGGACCCGAGCCGGGACACGCGCCTCGCGGCCGGCTTCTATGCGGTTATGCCTAACCCAGCGGATGGCTCAATCTGGGGCTCGGTCGCGTTTCGCTACCCTGGCGCAATCCTACGCTTCGATCCGCACACGAAACTCACGGAAATCTACAACGTTCCGCCGCCCGGCTTTGGTGTGCGCGGCGCCGACATCGATCGCAGCGGTGTCGTCTGGGTCTCCCTCGGCAGCGGCGATCTGGGTAGGTTCGACCGTCGCCAATGCCAAGGGCCGTTGAACGGGCCCAAAGCGACCGGCGATCACTGTCCGGAAGGCTGGAGCTTCTTCCGCTTGCCGGGTCCGAGCTTCGCGGGCTTGCCGCAGTTCAGCGTCGAGTCGAGCTACTACACTTGGGTCGATCAGCACGACACATTGGGGCTGGGC
>DATLVV010000306.1:0-5402 GCA_035577165.1 Steroidobacteraceae bacterium
CCGACGCATCTTGATTTCCGTAGTCGAATTTAGCGGTTTTGCGCACTGCCGCGAAATGACCGGCCGCCCGTGCAGTCCTACAAATCCGCGGCATGGCCATCACCATGACATCACGGAACTATTTGTAATTTTCTGCGGTCAACGCCGAGGCTCGAATCGCGTTATCTATCACTCTTCAGGCATCTGCCGTCAGGCGCGACGTGGTTCCGTCCATGGCGTCCTCCCGGCAAGGAGAGCTGCAATGCGATTGCTAGGTTGTCTGATTGCCGCCGTCTGTGTCAGCTTCCTCCAGTGTCCGTGCGCTGCTGCCCAAACCCCAGGCGAGCACACCTCCGATGCGCCAAGCGCGCCGGTGCACCAGCACCACGACAAGCATCATGGCCACGATCATGTGTACCCCGACCGCGGTGCCATCTATCACGAGCTGCCGCGGGCTGCGGTGGCGGTGCATCATGCCGGTCTGTCCTACAAGTTTTCCGATGGGGTTTGGTTTGAACCCCGGGGCCAGGCGTTCATTGTCGTGGCGCCGGCGATTGGGGCGGTGGTAACGGAGCTGCCGGCCTTTGTCACCCAGGTCGAAAACGGCGGCGAAACCTACCTCTACGCAAACGACACCTTCTATCGCGCGCGGCCCGACCTGGGCGGTTACGAGGTGGTGAACGATCCCGATGAAGTGATGCCGCCCGCTGCGGCGACGACCGCCGCTCCTGTGCCGCCGGCTGCGGCGACGGCTGCCGCTTCTCCGCCACCTCCTACCGCTTCCGTGAACCCCGCGCCGGCCGCCATGACTGCGGCGACATTATCAGGCGTCGCCGCCGGCGCCGCCGTCGCCACACCCGCGGTGGCCACCGCGCTGCCTGCGCCGGCCGCAGTGCCGGCCGCTGCGGTGACGAGCGCGCCGGTGACGGCCGCCCCAGCGGTATCGGCCTCGACGCTGTCATCCGCAACCCCCCGGGGGGTCAAGGCAACCGCGCTTCCGAAGAATGGGCAGAGCCCCGACGTGCAGGCCCGCGATCACTACGAGTGTTACAAATTTGCCGTTGCGCACAGCGGCTTTGATCCCATGCATGTGAACGGCGCCGCCGCGGCTACGCAGGTTGCGGAACAGCAATCCGACTACGAGCGCGCGCAGGCCGCGTGTTTCGAGGGGCGCGGCTATTCGATGCAGTGAGCGGTTCGTGAGCGCAGTGAGGAGATACCTATGATCAGCACAACATTCAGGGCAGCGGGTTTCCTGCTGTTTGCTGTGTCGCCATTGGCGTTCGCACAGACCCCACCGCCGCAGCCGAGCCCCGGGGCTGCGCCGCCCCCCATGCACGTTCAGGGACTGACGGTTACCCCCAAGAACGGCCAGACCCAGGATCAGGAGTGGTCCGACCGTTACGCCTGCGACGGCTGGTCCAAGGCCGAGAGCGGGTTTGATCCGGCGCACCCCCCTGCCGGCGTACCGGCGAGCGACCTTGCGTTGAAGCGCGATGCATATAAGCGCGCCATGAGCGCCTGCTTCGACGCGCGCGGTTACACGGTCACCACCGCCGCGCCGCTGCCTGCGCCACCGCCGCCGGTCTACGTCGTTGCGGCGGCCGGATTCAGATATCACCCGCTGCTGGTGCAGATCGAGGGTGGCTACACCTTGACTCATGGCAACACAGCCGAGTCGCTGAATGGTGGCTGGAACACGGGCTTGGGTCTGACGTGGTACCCCTCCTCCGCGCTGCCGTTCGGTCTGCGCCTCGACGGCAGCTACAGCCGCTTTGATTTAACCACCCAGTCGCTGTATGGGGCTTCGCAGGCACTCGGCACCGATGTGGCATTGGGCCATCAGGACGTGTATGGCGCCGACCTCGATGCCGAGTTCGACTTTAAAATGAGCCAGCATGTAAAGGGGTACCTCTTCGGGGGCGCTGGCCGCTATCGTGCGAGCACGTCTTATGAGCAATTTGGCTACTCGCCCGGCCTCGTCTGTTACTACTATTGCTACCCTGCCTACCTTGGATACACCTATGAGGTGGCGCATAACACGACGGGCTGGCTCAACTCCTGGAACGCCGGGGTGGGATTCGAGTTCGCGCTCCAGGATCCGGTCCGCTTCTTCGTCGAGGCGCGCTATCAGCGCATTACTAAATCCTCGTCTTCGTCTTCGTCGGACAAGATGTCGGAGTTCGTGCCGATCAGAGTGGGATTGCGGTTCTGATTTGAGTCTGGGGGCAGTCACGTCCTCAAATAACTTGCCCCATTCACGTCGATGACGCCTCCGGTCATGGCCGGAGGCGCCTCGAGTGCACAGTAGACCGTGGCCTGCGCGATCTCCTCGCTTTGGTTCACCCTTCCTAAGGGGTGCTGGGCAAGGATGGCAGGGCCCTCGGGTCCGGCGAGATGGCTCGCGGCCATCTCGGTTTCCACCCAACCCGGTGCCACGCAATAGACATAGATGGCGCGTGGCGCGAGTCCCTTGGCGAGAGATTGAGAAAGTGCATTGAGGCCCGCTTTACTCGCCGCATAGGCCGGACAGTCCGGTTCGCCGCGGAATGCGCCACGCGAAGAAATATTGACGATGCGGCCGCGGCCGAATGCCTCATTGATCGGCTTGGCTCGACGCGCCATGCCTTGTAGCGCGAGCAGTGAAAGATTCGCGGGCCCAATGAGATTGGCGGCGAGCGTGAGCTGCCACGCCGCCTGCCAGGAATCATAGCTCGTGGTCAGGGGCGCGTGTTCCATGTACAGCCCCGCGTTGTTGATCAGGATGTCGACCGCACCCAGATGCTCGATGACCTGATGCCAAAGCCGTGTCGTGGCCGCCGGGTCAGCGAGATCCGCAGCGAACATCGCATGTCCCGTGCCCGCAAGAGCGGCGAGGGTCGATGCTGCGGCCTCCCGATTGCTGCGGTAGTGGAGAGCAATGCGCACACCGCGCTCAGCGAGCTGGAGCGCGATGACGCGTCCGATTCCGCGCGATCCACCGGTCACGAGTGCAGTCATTTTGGCGGCAGGCATGGATCGCACCCTAGCAGCAGCTAGTCGAACTCTCAATCAAACTGTCGGCGAAGGTGCCTTGCGAAATGCGGTCCAAGCGGCTGCGGAAAACACCAGCACATTGGCGACGATGACCGGGGTCGCGTTGATCATCACGCCATAGATGAGCCAGAGCAGGGCACCCATCATCTGCGCGCCGCGCAGTAGCGATGGACGCGCGAAAAAATACGAGGCGACAAAAACGGCCGTCGCCGCCCATCCCAGCAGGTCGGTTGATGTGAGGCTCATAGCGCTGCGACCTCCGTTCGGGCAACCAAGGAGGGAACTTCGCCGATCTTCACCCGATCCGTGCGCTCCTTCTCCCACCCGCTCAGCGTGAGGCCATAGGACTCGAACAATTCCCGGATATCGCCGGTGCGCCAGCGCAGCAGCTGATCGAGGACCGGCAGCATGATGCTGAAGGCGCTCTCGCTCAAGACCGTGCTCTTGGCAATCCGCGCGAGCTGTTTGTTTTCAGATACCGCAATGGTGAATCCGTCATGATTGTTGACGTGCAGCATCACATGAACGTCGGAGCTGCCATCGCCCACATAGATCATGCGATCCGGCGTCACGCCCAATCGATGCTCGAGCTCCTCGATCACTGCAACCTTTCCGTAACCTGCGGGCACCCGCTTGATGGCGCGCACTTCTCCGGAACGGGAGTCGAACTCAAGCTCCGTGCCGTAGATGTGCTCGGCCGGCAGCACGCCCGCCAGCGCCGAGATGACGATTTCGCGCGGCGCGGCGGATATGACGAAAAATGAAAAGCGATACCCCTCCGTGCCCCGACCCATGAAGTCAACCAGCGCCGGGATGGCACTCTTGAGACGTACGCGGCGACCCGCCTCGATGAGATGTTCGCGACGGACACCGCGAAACTCCGGATCGTGACGGATCAAATAGGCCAGCTCGCCGCCCTGCTGCACGAGATTGCTGCGCGCGAGGCCTGCCACCCGATCCTCAAAACCGGAGATGCCCAGCAATTCCGCCAACACCAGTCCCGAATCGTTGAAACTTAGGGTTTGATCAAAGTCGGAGGCCAGCAGGAAATGTTTGAGCGGTGTGTCGGTCATTGGCAACGGTCTCCTGACTGTCCTTGATCATGGGGCCTGCGACTCTATCATTAAGCCATCAACGGAAGATGTCAGGCGAGAAAGTTTCCGCCTCGCGTGCATTCTTTTCATGTGCGAGGTCGAGCGCTAGCGTGGCAAAGAAGAATGGCCCCGCGGCTTGCTCGGCGGGTAGGCGCGCCAGGCGCATTGCTTCTTGCCGCATTTCGAGCATCGCAGCCGGCGCGTGACCGCGTCGATGCGGGCATCCCAGCCGCACAAGCGGGCTAACGCATGCGGTTGCGCGTGGCGCTCATGGTTGCACGCGGAACATTTGAGCACGAGCGTGTATTGGCCGAATTCGTCGCTGAGCTTGAGGATCTTTAGTTCTTGCGCCATCGCCAATTCTTGACCCGGGATCGATGGCTCGTCCATCCAGTACTCGCGCGCCCCCAGCACTGTATGCCGCCCCCGAGCACCTTGAATTGAGACGCGCATCACGGTACGGCGAACGCGCAGAACGCCGAGGCGCAAATTTGCCCGATTGACGATTAAACTGGGCGGGTGTGTAACATTAAAACATCCGCTCTTGCCGTGCTCGCCGCGGTCACGCTCGCTCAACCGGCGCTATCGCTGGCCGGCGATACCGACTCTCGCGCAAAGCCGACTTCCTTCGTCCCGCACTCTCATACGAATCACCACGTCTACGGCTCACCCATCCAGGCGCCCATCGTAGGCCACGCAAAGACCTCTCATCACAAGCGGGCGCCGAAGAAGTAGCGTCGGGCCAATAGCACGCCCGGAGGCAGGTCTCGATCCGTTGCTGCCCGTCGCGAACGGCCGCTTCGTCGACGGCTGTTCAAGCCGTCGGCTGCGCGCTAAATATTATGGCTGCTGGCCGCCGGCGTCCAATTGGCGCTTATAGTCCGCCGCATCGAAATGTCCCAATGACTCGGCTATCAGCCCGTCGGGACCGAAGCGCCATTCCTCAAAACCACTGATCTTGACGAACTTCCCGGTCCCGCCGGGCCCCGTGTTAGTCCCTGTCAGCGTCCAGTGATACTCGGTCTTGGACCCCTCCACGACGAGGCGATCCATCTTCACCACCATATCTGGAAACGCACTCATGAAACTTTGCGCCGAATTCGTGATCGCCGCCCGTCCGACTGCGGGGGTACCGTCATTGATTTTGAGAGATCCCTGTTCTTCGAAAAATGAAGCCACACTCGCGGCGTGTTGACTACACCAGGCGGCAGTGTAACGGGTCGCAAATTTGTTCAACGTTTTCGAATTATCTGCTGCCCCTCTTTATGCGCATCGATCCTGCGCAAGCTGCGA
>DATLVV010000307.1:0-6786 GCA_035577165.1 Steroidobacteraceae bacterium
CGACGTCTTGGTGATCGGCGGCGGTCCCGCCGGCGCGGCCGCCGCGATCTATGCGGCGCGCAAGGGTATTCGCACCGGCATTGCGGCCGAACGTCTCGGCGGCCAATTGCTGGACACCGTCGGCATCGAGAATTTCATCTCCGTGAAAGAGACCCAGGGACACTCATTGGCCGCGGGTCTGGAGGGGCATGTCGCCACCTACGATGTGGATGTGATGAACTTGCAGCGCGCGCAGGCGCTGGTTCCGGGCGATCTGATCGAAGTGCAGCTCGCAGGCGGCGCAACCCTGAGGTCGCGATCCGTGGTGGTCGCGACCGGCGCGCGCTGGCGCGAAATCGGCGTCCCGGGCGAGCGTGAGTACCGCAACCGCGGCGTCGCCTACTGCCCGCATTGCGATGGACCTCTGTTCAAGGGCAAGCGAGTCGCCGTGATTGGCGGCGGCAACTCCGGGGTCGAGGCAGCCATCGATCTTGCCGGCCTCGTCAGCCATGTGTGGGTGATCGAGTACGACGCGCAGCTGCGCGCGGATGCGATTCTGAAAGCCAAGCTGCAAAGCCTGCCCAATGTCACCGTTATTACTGCCGCTCAAACCACGGAAATAACCGGGGACGGCGCGCGTGTCACCGGACTCGCCTACCGGGACCGACAAAGCGGCGCCCGACACACCCTGGAACTCGCCGGCGTGTTCGTGCAGATCGGCCTCATACCCAATACCGACTGGCTGAAAGGCGTGGTCAAGTTGTCGCCGCGCGGCGAGATCGAGGTGGACGCGCGGGGGCAGACTTCAGTACCCGGCGTGTTCGCCGCCGGCGATTGCACCGTAGTACCCTACAAGCAAATTGTCATTGCGGTCGGCGAGGGAGCGAAGGCGTCGCTGGGTGCGTTCGATCACCTCATTCGCGCGCCGCTGTCCGCCGCCGCATAGGTGTAGTATCGAGCGGCGGCGGCACTGCCGTAGGAGTTTAGGAGCCTGATGTCTGCAGCTGTTCCCCCGCATCGGCTGTCCTCAGGCGTGGTCGTGGTCAGCTTGGTGCAGCGAAAATTGAAATACTTGCTGCTGCGGGCGTATCGCAATTGGGATTTTCCCAAGGGTCTGGTCGAGGCGGGAGAAGAGCCGATCGACGCCGCATTGCGCGAAGTGCGGGAGGAGACCACGCTCGATGATCTATCCTTCGACTGGGGTCTCGAGTTCATGGAGACCGGTCCCTACAACAAGGGCAAGATCTCCCGATACTACATAGCGCGCAGCAAACGCTTGGAGGTGTCGCTGCCGATCAATCCGGATCTTGGCAGGCCGGAGCATCACGAGGCACGGTGGGTCGATTTTACCCGCGCGCTCGCCATGGTCTCACCGCGCCTGCAACCGGTGGTGCAGTGGGCCCATACCGTCATCAATCACGAGCCGACCCAAATCCGCTAATCGAGGCTGACGGTACCCCGGCCGATTTCGAGAACATCGCCGCCCACGTAAATATTCTGCCGGTCATCCACCTGCAGGTAGAGCGTGGAGGGGCGGCCCACGAATTCTCCCTGTGAGATCTGCAGAGCCGCCGGCAGAGGCTGCTGCATAGCCAAGACCCAACCGCCGAAGTTGGCGGTCGCCGAGCCGGTCGCGGGGTCCTCGAGAATTGCCGCACCCTGCGGGAAGAAGAAACGCGCCAGGGCGGTGCCGGCGCCCGTCAAGGCAAATACATAGGCCATGCTGATGCCGTCTTCGCTGCGAATCTGCCGCAAGCCCTGCGGTTGCGGCGCTACGCGCCGCACGGCCGCGATCGATGTGAGCGGGACGACCAATTGCTCCTTGCCGGCCTTGACCCACAGCGGCCGCTCGCCGATATCATCCCGCTCGAGCCCCAATGCGGCGGCCAATACATCGGTCGAATCCTCGACCTCTCGCCAAGTCGGTGCCGGCGCGCTCAAGGTCCAGCGGTCTCCCTGCGCGCGTACGGTTATCAGGCCGGCCTGCATTTCCAAGCGCAGCGAATCGCCGCCGAGGCCCAGCGCCCGGCACACGTGCGCCGTGCCCAGCGTCGGATGTCCGGCGAACGGCATTTCGTAGGTCGGGGTGAAAATCCGCACGGCCGCATCGGCGTCGGCGGAGGGCAGGATGAAGGTGGTCTCGGATAAATTGAATTGCCGGGCCAGGGCTTGCATGAGCCGGGTGTCGAATGCAGCGGCGTCCTCAAACACGCACAACGGATTGCCGGTCAACGCGCCCCGATTGTAGGTGAAGACATTGACGAGGCGGTACGGATGGGCGGCCATGGTCACCCAAGTATTGCACTTCGCGATACGGCCGCACTACCGATACGACCGCACTACGACCACGGGCGCCGGCGCCACCACAGCCACGCGCGGGCCGTAGTATCCGCGGTGATAATAGCCCGCCGGAACGACCACGCAGCCGGTCAGGGTAATTGCGATAATACCCAATGAAATCAAGTTTTTATATAGCCTGCTCATGACCTGAACTCCTTAAGGTTTTCGCCCTCAAGAAGAACAACGCGGGGCTTAAGGAGGGGATGACAGGATGAACAATCCTTCATCAGGCCAGGGAATGAAATACCTTTTGCACATCATCATCTTGTTCGAGCTTGTCGATCAGCCCGAGGACTTCAGCCGCTTGGGCCTCGGGAAGCTCGATCGGCACGGCGCAGATGTACTCATGCTCGGCTGACAGCGGCGTGATGCCGCGCTTCTCGAGCGCCTCTTGCAGCCGGCCAAAATCATTGAAGGCGCCGCGAATCACCAATTGCGGCTCGCCTTTTTCGCCGGTGCTGTCGCCCATCTCTTCGAGGCCGTAGTCGATCAGATCGAGTTCGAGCTCGTCATGATCCTTGACGCCGGCAGGATCCAGGCGAAACACGCCCATTTTCTTGAACAGGAAGCTGACGCTGCCGGTGGTGCCCAGGTTGCCGTTTCCCTTGGCGAAGATATTGCGCACGCTGCCCACGGTACGGGTGGGATTGTCGGTCGCGGTTTCGACCAACAGGGCCACCCCATGTGGCGCGTAGCCTTCGTAAATAATTTCCTGGTAGTTGGTCGCCTCCTTGCCCGAAGCGCGCCGAATCGCCGCATCGGTCTTGTCCTTGGGCATATTGACGGCGCGGGCATTCTGCAGCACGCGGCGCAGAGTGGAGTTCGAGGCAGGGTCGGGGCCTCCCGCGTGCACTGCAATAGCGATGTCCTTGGCAACCCGGGTGAATTGCTTTGCCATCCGGTTCCAACGCGCAAACATCGCGTGCTTTCTGACTTCGAATATGCGACCCATGACACACATGGTAGCAATACCCCGTCAAACCGCTAGACTTGCGGCTCCCTTCCCTACGGCGAATCTCATGAGTGCAGTTTCTGCGGACGAAGTTTCCAGCACGCCGAGCTTCCGCGACCTTGCACTGTCGGAGCCGGTGCTGCGTGCGTTGACCGATGTGGGCTACGAGGCCCCCTCGCCCATCCAGGCCGCCACCATTCCCGTGCTGCTGTCGGGAGTCGATATGCTGGGGCAGGCGCAGACCGGCACCGGCAAGACGGCCGCCTTTGCCTTGCCGGCGCTGACGCGCATCGACCTGTCCAAGCACGAGCCGCAGGTTCTGGTGCTGGTGCCCACCCGCGAACTCGCCCTGCAGGTCGCCGAAGCGTTCTTGAAGTACGCCGCGCACCTGAAGGGTTTTCACGTGCTGCCCATCTATGGCGGCCAGAGCTATCAGCCGCAGCTCAATGCCCTGCGGCGCGGGGTCCACGTGGTCGTGGGCACTCCCGGCCGGGTCATCGATCACATGAACCGCGGCACCTTGAAGCTCTCCGGATTGACGCTGTTGGTCCTCGACGAGGCGGACGAAATGCTGCGCATGGGGTTCATCGATGCGGTCGAGAGCATCCTGGAACAGACGCCGCCGCAGCGGCAGGTGGCGCTGTTCTCCGCCACCATTCCCGCGCCGATTCGCCGCATCGCCGCCAAACACCTGCATTCGCCGGTCGAAGTCACCATCAAGAGCAAGACCAGCACCGCCACCAATATCCGGCAGCGCTATTGGATGGTCAGCGGCATGCACAAGCTGGACGCCCTGACCCGGATCCTCGAGGCCGAGACCTTCGACGGCATGCTGGTGTTCACCCGCACCAAGCAATCGACGGTCGAGCTGGCCGAGAAACTCGAAGCACGCGGCTTCGCCGCGGCGCCGCTCAACGGCGATATTCCGCAGCCACTGCGCGAACGCACCGTCGCCCGGCTGAAGGCAGGCCAAATCGACATCGTGGTTGCCACCGACGTTGCCGCCCGCGGCCTCGATGTCGAGCGCATCGGCCATGTCGTGAACTACGATGTGCCCTACGACACCGAGTCCTACGTGCATCGTATCGGCCGCACGGGCCGGGCGGGACGCAAGGGCGAGGCCATCCTGTTCATCGCGCCACGCGAACGCAACATGCTGCGCGCCATCGAACGCGCCACGCGCCAGGTCATCGAACCGATGAATCTGCCGACGGTCGACGCGGTCAATACGCTGCGAATCGCGAAGTTCAAGCAACGGGTGATCGAAACCCTGCCCACCGGCGGCGCCAGCGCATTTCGGCCCATATTGGAGCAACTGGAGGCGGAGACCGGTTTACCGCTGATTGACATCGCCGCCGCGCTCGCGAGCTTGTCGCAGGGTTCGACGCCGCTGCTGTTGGCGGGCAAGGCGGAGCGCCCGCCGCCGGCACATACACCCGACCGAGCGCCCCCGACTGAGCGGGCGCCCCCGGACCGAGCGCGCGCCGCGGATCGGGCACCGCCGCGCGAACCCGCGCCCGCCGAAAGCACCCGCAAGCCCCGCGGCAAATCTTCCTCGGGTTCCATGGAAACTTATCGCATCGAAGTAGGGTCGGAACATGGAATCAAGCCCGGCAATATCGTCGGCGCAATTGCCAATGAGGCGGGAATCGAAGGAGTACATATCGGCCGCGTGGATATTCGCCCCGATCACAGCTTCGTCGATTTGCCCGAAGGCATGCCGAAGCAGGTGTTCAAGGACCTGCAAAAGGTGCGCGTGGCGGGCCGCGAGCTTCGCATCAGCCGGGTCAGCGAAAAGCCGCCGAAGCCGCCGCGGGATTCGACCGGCCGGCATGTCGAGCGCAAAATGTTGAGCCGTCGCAAGACGAAGAACTAATGATCCATTGGTGGACCAACAGAGGAGTGAGTCATGGGCAAGGGCATGGATCGAAAGAAAGAGGACAAGAAGAAGCCGACCAAGACGTTGGAAGAGAAGCGGGCAGCGAAACGGGAAAAGAAGGCAGCCAGAGGCTGAATGCGCGAGCGGCGTCGCTCCGCGTGGCCGTCAATCGACCCGGGAACGGCGTCTGCCGCCTGCAAACTGCCTGATGTTCGCGGCCATTTCATCGAGGCAGCGCTGGCGTGCTTCGTGGGCCGCCCACGCCACGTGCGGGGTCAGGATCAGGTTCGGTATCCCGGGATCGAGCAAAGGCTCATCGTCGAGCGGTGGTTCCTGAGGCAGGACATCGATGCCGGCGCCGCCGAGCCGTCCTGCTTTGAGCGCCATGCCGAGTGCATGGCCGTCCACCAATGCGCCTCGAGCCGTGTTGATCAGCAGTGCATCCGGTTTCATGAGACTCAGTTCGCGGGCGCCGATCAGGCCGCGGGTCAAGTCACTGAGCGGGCAATGCAGGGAAACGATATCCGATATGGCCAGCAGCTGCTCCAGCTCGAGCCGGCCCGCTTGTGCGGTGGCGCCGCGACGATTGGCGACGGCCACCCGCATGCCGAAGGCTTCCGCTATTCGCGCCGTGCCGCGGCCCAACTCCCCCCAGCCCACCACGCCGAAGGTTCGGCCGCTGAGTTCGCGGATCGGAAGTGCCTGCACCATGAGCGCTTCATTCTGGCTCCATGAGCCGCCCCGGACCATTTGCGAGTAGCCGGACACATGCTGGGTGAGGCTCAGGATCAACGCCCATACGTGCTGCACCACCGACGCCGTGCAGTAGCCGCGCACATTGCACACGGCAATCCCAAGTTCCCGCGCAGCGACGATGTCGATGTTGTTGGTGCCGGTGCCGGCGACCGCGATCAACTTGAGCTTGGGCGCTCCCTGGAGCAGGCCACGCGACAGCTCCACTTTGTTCAACAAGACGACTTCCACGTCGCGGATGCGCGCAGCGGTTTGCGAGTCGTCCGAATCGTACAGCGTGAGCTCGCCCACGGCCGCCCGCAGCCCGGAGAGGTCGAGATCCCCGGTGGACACCGTGTCGTAATCCAAAAATACCGCTTTCACGAGGGATTGAGCGCCATCAAAGGTAGAATCCACCGCCACATATGAAAATTTCCGCCGTCAACTGTTTGATCGCCGCGAATGTCCTGATTTATTTATTGCAGTTCCTGTCGGGTGGCGCGGTCGATAATCTTTTCGCGCTTTGGCCGCTGCAACCCGTCGAAGGCCCGCCACACTTTCATTTATGGCAGATCGTCAGCTACGCCTTTCTGCATGATACTGAGAACTACTGGCATCTGCTGTTCAACATGTTCGGGCTTTGGATGTTCGGCAGCGGAATCGAGCGTTACGTTGGGCCGCGGCGTTTGCTCGCCTGCTATTTCGCGTCAGTGATCACGGCGGCGCTTGCTCAATTGACCGTGCCTACGATGTTTGGCGCGCCCCCGGAGCCGACGATCGGCGCCTCCGGCGGCGTCTTCGGTTTGATTCTGGCCTACGCAGTCCTGTTCCCCAAGAGCAAGGTCGCGGTGTACTTTATAATTCCGATGCCGACCTGGTTGTTCGCAACCTTGTACGCCGCCCT
>DATLVV010000308.1:0-5772 GCA_035577165.1 Steroidobacteraceae bacterium
ATTGACGACTCCCCAATAGGTCGACTCATATCCGACCCCCAGCGTCTGGCCACTGAGGTCTTCCGTGATGGCCAACCCGGACCAGGTCACGTATTGCTGCGTCAGGGCGTTCGCGTACTCAATGGAGTATCCGCCCGTCAGTGGTGTACCGCTTGCGTCCCACCCGGCGAAGTAAATGTTCGCAACCGCGGGCTGATCGCCGAGGCGGATCAGCCACTGATCTTGCTGCTCCACCACGGTGATCGCACCGTACTGAGACTGGCTGTTGGAATCAAAAATGGACGACAGCGCCTGCCCGCAGGGCGTGACCGAGTTCCAGTAAACCTCGACGCTGGAAGCCGCCCCCGGATCTCCGCCGCCATCCTCGCCGTTCTCGCAATGCCGTGCGGTGAGCACGTAGGGCACGCCATCTTGCGGAACGTCGTTGAGAAGCGTGCCGCTGCACTCGAATTTGTTGCCGACGACGACGGCGACGCTGGCATTGGCCGCACTTTGAGTCGATGTAGAGGCATCGCAAACGTAGTTTTCCACGCAACCTGTGGAGGATTGCGCCGCTCGAGCCCTGAGCGCCTTGAAATGCGGGTGGTCATCGATGTCTGCGGATAAACTCCTGTATCCGGCTTGGAAAGCCGCAATCTCAATCAATGCCTGGTGGCGCATCCGACCCGGCACCACCATTTGGATGGAAACTTGATTGCCTTTGACGGACCGGCTCCAAAAATCGGAACGGCGCAGATCGCGGCCGTGATAGACGAAACTTTGACCGCCCGCGCTCACCGTCAGGGTTCCATCGGGCGGCAACATCAATCTGCTCGCATGAAATCCCATGCTGACCGCGGTCGGAATGCTGATCGAATAGTCCCAAATCGCGTTGCCTTGATCGACTCGCCATCGGCCGCTGTTTTCAGAATTGAGGTGGCGCGCCACGTCCACGGCGAATTGCGTGGGATGGCGCATCGCCCTATCGATCGAGGGGTTGAGATTGACTCGAAAAATCTCGACGGATTCGCTACCGTGAGCCAACGAGCACACGCCAACCAAGGCCACCGCCCAGTGGCGAGACAATCGGAACATCCGTGATTCTCCCCGATCCCTTCTAGTGATATTTGTTGGGACCTGTTTCCAAATATAGTACGATTTTTACCGGGACGGGGGATCCTCGACGCGCACCCTTGTCATAACGTGCCGAGGATCCGGCCACATGGGCAATTCGTGGGCGCACATTAAATAAATAGCGACGTTTCTAGCGCGCAACCCTCACGTTTTTAGGGATTTTTTCGAGGTTCGCGGCCCCCTGCAGCGACTCCCAGCCGCCGCCGAGCGCCCGGATGAGGTCGACGCTGGCGGTCAGCTGCAGAGTATCGAGAGTGAGCGCCTCGAGCTGCGTCTGCAGGAGCGCGGTCTGCGAGGTGACGACGGTGAGGTAGTCGGTGGCACCCTGCTTGTAGAGCGCCATGGAGAAGTCCAGGCTGCGCTGCGCGGCGTCGACGGCGGCCTTTTCATCGGCGCTCGCGTCGTGGTAATGATTGAGCGTGGCGAGGCTATCTTCGACCTGCTGAAACGCGCCGACCACGGTGCCGCGGTAATTCGCCGCGGAGGCGTCGAACTCGGCGCGCGCTTGAGCGACCTGCGCCCGGCGCAAGCCGCCGTCGAACACGCTGAGCAAGACGCTGGGTCCCACGGCCCAGAACGAGCTGGGCGCGCTCAGCCAGTTGCCGACGCTGGTGCTCTGGAAGCCGCCCTGGGCATTGAGCGTGAGGGACGGAAAATAGGCCGCCCGCGCGACCCCAATGTTGGCGTTGGCCGCGATCATGCGCCGCTGCGCGCCGGCGATATCCGGACGGCGCTCGAGCAAGGTGGACGGGACCCCGATCGGAATCTGCGGCAGCGTGATGTCGACGATCTGCGGCTGGATCGAGAATGTCGAGGCCGACACGCCGAGCAGCGCGGCGATCGCGTGCTCCATCAGCGCGCGCTGCGCGAGCGTCTGCGCGGCCTGAGAGCGGGCGGCATTGAGCTGGGTCTGCGCCTGCGCGACGTCAAGGCCGGGCGCGATGCCGGCGTCATGGCGTTGCTGCGTAAGGCCGAGCGCGCGCGCATAGATGGTCACGGTCTCGTCCAATATGGCACTGTCGCGGTCCAGGCTGCGAAGCTGTACGTAATCCTCGACCAGCTGCGCGATCAGCGAAAGTCGCGCATTCTCGAGATCGTCTGCGGCGGCGGCGGCATTGGCCTCGCCGGCGGCCAACTCGTTGCGAATCCGTCCCCACAGGTCGAACTCGTAGCTGACCGTGCCGCTGACGGTGTTGCTGTTGGTGTAGGTCGGCGTGGTGGGACCCCTGAGCGGCGCGTGCAGCGATTCGCGATCGCGCTCGACGCCGGCACCGAGACCCAGCGTGGGAAACAGGCCCGCGCGCGCCTGATCGGCGAGCGCCCGGGCTGCGGCATCATTGGCGGCTGCTGCGGCCAGCGTCGGGCTCCCTGCGATCAGCCTTTTCTCGAGCTCGTCGAGCTCCGCGTTGCCGTAGAGCGTCCACCAGCTGTCGCGCGGCAGCCGGTCGGCAGGCTGCGCCTGGGTCCAGGGGCCGATTTCCTTATACGCATCCGCCGCGGGAATGGCCGGGGTCTTGAGCGGGGGCGCGAGCGAACAGGCGCCGAGCAACATCAGCGCCGCGCCGATCCCGAGTATGGCCTTAACTCTTTTCATGTTTATTCTTGGCCTGGCTGGCGAGCGCGCCGCCCGGCGCCGCGACGGCGAGGCGCACCGGGGTGCCGTTGCCGATGCCGTCGGGCGGGTTTTCGATCACGCGGTCATTCGAGGTGAGGCCGGAGCCCAGCTCGATGATCGCACCCAGGTCGCGTTCGATCGACACCGGCTTGATCTGTACGCGGTTGCTCGCGTCCACCGTGGCGACGGCAAGCCCCTGGGCATTGAAGATCAGTGCGCTCGAGGGCACGCTGAGTACATGAGCGGCGCCGGCCATTTGCAGATGGATGCTGGCGTAGTCGCCGGGCATCATGTCCCCCGCACGATTGTCGACGATGAGTTGCATCAGCGTCGTGCCGGTGTTCGAGTCGACCGCCTGCGCCGAGGCTTCGACCGTGGCATCGTAGGTCCTGCCGGGATGTTCGGGTACGGTGAGCGTCGCCTTGGTGCCCGGCGGTACGCTGGGTACATAGTTCTGCGGCACGTTGACAAAGACGCGGAGCTTGCCCGTTTCGGAGACCACGAACAGCTCGGCACCGCCGGCGGCTCCGACGTTGATCAGAGCGCCGATGTCGGTTTCGCGCGCGGTGACAATGCCGTCGAACGGTGCGGTCAGGTGCTTGAAGCCCTGCTCGGCAACCAGACGGTCGACATTGGCCTGAGCGGCCTTGACCTGGGCGAGATTGGCATTCCAGGTGAAGGTGCGTTGGTCGACGTCTTGCCGGGCGACGGCGTCGGTGTTGGCGAGCGACTGCCAGCGCTCGGCGCCGATTTGCGCGAGTTTGGCATTGGCCTGGGCCACGCTCAAATCGGCGCGCGCCTGCAGCAGCTGCTGGTCGAGATCGGGGGTATCGATTTCGGCAAGGACGTCGCCGGCCTGCACCTTGCTGCCGATATCGTGCTTCCAGCTTTTTAGATAGCCGGGGACGCGCGCGTAGATGGGCGCACGGGTGAAGGCCTCCAGGCGTCCCGGCAAGTCCAGGCCTGCAGAATTCTCCACGCTGCTGGGCGCCACGATGCCGACCGTCGGCACGGCTTGCGCCTCGGTCACCGCCTGCAGGTGCGAGTTTTGCGCCGCGCGCGAGCCCAGGCCGTAGGCGACGACGGCGATCGCGAGCAGCACCAAGGCACCGCCGACCTGAGTCAGCCGGCGAAGAACGGGGTGGCGGGAACTTTGATCAAGCGGGGGCATGAATTTCTCCGGCGTTGGCTTGCGGCAGCGGCTGTCGGCCGTGGTGCCGATGAATGATGCTGAACATCACAGGGACAAAAAACAGAGTCGACACGGTGGCGAAGATCAGGCCGCCGATCACGGCGCGGCCGAGCGGGGCATTCTGTTCGCCGCCCTCGCCCAACCCTAGCGCCATCGGCAGCATGCCGATCACCATCGCGAGCGCCGTCATCAACACCGGGCGCAGGCGCACGAATCCCGCCTCGAGCGCGGCCTGCGTCGCATCGCCGATTTCAGTGAGCTTCTCGCGTGCGAAACTGATCACCAGTACGCTGTTCGCGGTGGCCACCCCCATGCACATGATTGCGCCCGTGAGCGCGGGCACGGAGAGCGTGGTATGCGTCGCAAACAGCATCCAGATGATGCCGGCAAGCGCCGCCGGGAGCGCCATGATGATGACGAAGGGGTCGCTCCACGACTGGAAGTTGACCACGATCAAAAGGTAGACCAGCACGATCGCGCCCAACAGGCCGAACAGCAGGCCGGAGTAGGCACTGTTCATGGTCGCCGTCTGGCCCACCAACGCGACAATCGAGCCCTTCGGCTTATCCTTGTCGTTCTGGGCGATGATCTTCTCGATGTCGGCGGAGACCGCGCCGAGATCGCGCCCTTGGGAGGTCGCGTAGATCTCCACCATCGGCGCGATGTCGTATTGCGACACGACGGCGTCGCTGCTGCGGCGGCGGATGTCGGCGATCCCGCCGAGCACTGTCGTGGGCGCGCCGCTGGCGTTGATCGGCAGATTCCTCAGGGCCGACAGCGAATCGATCTGGTACTGCGGCGTCTGCAGTGCGATCGGGTACGTGACGCCGTTCTTCCGGTTGAGCCAGTAGGTGGGCGCGACCTGGCTGGAACCATCGAGGTTCACGACCATGCTGTCGGTCACGTCGGCCGCGGTGACGCCGGTGTAGCGGGCGCGGGTGCGGTCGAGATTGACATCGAGCGTCGGCTGGCCGGCCGACTGCTGGATGCGTGCATCGGCGACGCCCGTGACATGGCGGATCTGCGCCAGGAGTTTGTTGGCGTACGCGTAGTCCGCGCCGAGATCGTTGCCGCGGACCTGCAGGTCGATGGGGGCCGGCGCGCCGAAATTCAGGATCTGGCTGACGATATCGGCGGGCAGAAACGAAAAGCTCATGCCGGGATGACGGCGCGGCAGCTCATCGCGCAGGCGGCTGACGTAATCGGCGGTCGGGGCATGCCCGGGGTTGAGCGAGATCTGGATGTCCCCGTCCGATTCACCGATCGTGCCGGTGTTGTTGTAGATGGTATTGATGGCGGACAGGTACGTACCGACGTTGTCCACGACCGCGGCCACCTCGCCGGGCGGAATGACTTCGCGGATGGTCTGCTCCACCGCGGAGAAGCGCGCGGCGGTCTCCTCGAGCCGCATCCCGACCGGCGCCCGCACATGCAGCAGAATCTGGCCGCCGTCGACCTGCGGAAAGAAATTGCGGCCGAGAAAGGGCACGAGCAAGAAGGTGACGGCGATCACGCCGAGGAATCCGCCGACGAAAACCCGTCGATGCTCCACCGCGATGGTGAGCAAATCGTGGTACCCGGTGCGCAGCCGTTCGAAGCCCCGCTCAAAGCCGCGCTGAAAGCGCACCAACGGGTTTGTCGGCGCAGATGCCGTGCCGCCGCGCTGGCCGTCGGCCCGGACCAGGTGCTTGCGCAGCAGATACTTTGCCAGCGTCGGCACCAGCGTCCGCGACAACAAGAAGGAGAAGACCATGGCGAACATCACGCTCTCCGCCATCGGCACGAACAGGAAGCGCGCCACTCCGTTCAGGAAGAACATCGGGATGAACACGATGCAGATGCACAGCAAGGA
>DATLVV010000309.1:0-9488 GCA_035577165.1 Steroidobacteraceae bacterium
CGCCGGCCCAAGAGCACGGCGAGCTGGCCGCGCTGCGCGCCGCCAACGCCCGCTTGATGCTCGAACTGGCCGAGCTCAAGGAACGCGAGGCACAGGCCCAACACCTGGCCGATCGCGATGGGCTGACGGGTTTGTATAACCGCCGTCGCATGCGGGAGCTGCTCGATGCGGCCATCGCCGAGGCGGCGCGGCAATGGCAATGCGTGGGACTGCTGTTCATCGATTTGAACGGCTTCAAGGGCATCAATGACGAGTATGGTCACGCGGCAGGCGACAAGATTCTGACCACGGTCGCCACGCGCATCGCCGCGCGCGTCCGCACCGGAGATTTCGTTTGCAGGTACGGCGGCGACGAGTTCGTCGTGGTATTGCCCAGCGTGCCCGATGCACAAGCCGTCACGCGGGTGGCCCAGACGATTCGCGAACGGGTGGCGCTGCCTTACTGGATCGAAGGCAATGAGCAACACTTGACCGCGGCGATCGGCGAGTCGATGTATCCGCACGACGGGGACAACGCCGAAGTCCTGCTGCATCGGGCGGACCAGGCGATGTATCGGCTGAAAGCCCGGCTGTCGCGCCCGATGGCGAGCCTGGGCACGCTGCCCCAGCCGCGGCCGTCCCGACGCCGCTATGACAAATTCAACGCCCGCGTGGAAGATGACGTCACGGGTGGTGATCTCTAGGCGACGGCGCTATTCTTCGCGATTCAGTTTCCCGTCAACGGCGGGAGGCGCAAGACGTTTGGTTACCCATTAATATTATAAGACGTGGTTGCCATCATGAATCAGCGGAGTTGGGTGCGGGCGGGGTTGGCAGCGGTTCTGGTGTTATCTCTGGCCACGGCGGGATGCGTGGTCGTTCCCGATCAACGGCACTATGTCGGTGGCGTGGTGATGGTCGCGCCGCCCGTGCCGCGCGTCGAAGTCATCGGCGAACCGCCGTCGCCGGGATTGGTGTGGTTGGACGGCTATTGGAATTGGGTCGGCGATCGATACACCTGGGAACCGGGCCACTGGGAGGAACGCCATCCCGGACATCACTGGGTGGCTCACCAATGGGTGCGCCAGGGTGATGGTTGGCGGATGAAGCCCGGACGTTGGGAGCGCGGCTAGCGCGGCAGAGTCCACGCATCGATTGCGGTCTTGGCGATCAGTGCAACGACGATGAGGATGAACACGAAGCGCACGAATTTGCTGCCGTGCCTGATCGCCGTATGAGCTCCGAGCACGCTGCCGGCGGCATTGCAGAACCCCAGCGCAATCCCCAAACCCCAGTGAATATCGCCGTGAATGCCGAAGAACAACAACGCGCCTGCGTTGGTGGCGACGTTGATGGTGCGGGCGCCGGCCGAGGCGTGCAGAAAATCAAAGCCATACAATCGAATGAACAACAGCATCAAGAAGCTGCCCGTGCCGGGTCCGAAGAAGCCGTCATACATGCCGATGCCGCTGATCGCAGTCAACGCGAGATAGCCGCGCGCCCTGGAAAAGACAATGGGCGCATGGCGGGTGCCCAGATCCTTGTGTCGCAGCACGTAGAGGAGCACCAGGGTGAGCATGATGGGCACCAGCGGGCGAAACAACGCCGGCGCCACCGCGCTCACGAGACTGGCGCCGGCGAGCGCCGCGACAAAGGCGACCGCGGCCGCCGGCAGCAGCACCCGCCACGGAAGTTGCACCACCCGCAGGTAGCGCAGCAGCGCGCCGCTGGTACCGCAGATGCTGCCGAGCTTGTTCGTTCCCAGCAGCACCGGCGGCGAACTGCCGGGGAAGCCGGCAAACAGGGCCGGTACTTGAATCAATCCGCCGCCGCCGACGATGGCGTCGATGAATCCGGCGAAGAATGCAGCACCCAGGACGAAGCTCAGGGCCAGGCTTCCGCCTAGCGCGATTGTATCCAGGGTGAGCTCCCGTGAGTGTCGCGCAAACGCGCGCCGCCGCCGGCATCGAACCAATGTTCGATCAGGCGGAACGATATGGATTGACGCGGCGGCAGCAGCGCGCCGTTCGAAACAAGGTCGGCGCGGGTGAACCAGCGCGCATCCTCCAATTCTTGATCGCGGAGGCGGATTTCCGTGGTCGCCGCGTGCGCCATGAATCCGAGCATCAAGGATGCCGGAAAGGGCCACGGCTGGGACGAGTGGTATTCGATCTGATCGACGCCGATGCCGGTTTCCTCGAATACCTCGCGGGCGACGGCGTCCTCGAGCGACTCGCCCGGTTCGACGAAGCCTGCGATGGTGGAGTAGCGTCCGGCCGGCCAGCTGGCCTGGCGCCCGAGCAGCGCCCGTTCGCCGTCGCTCACCAGGACGATGATGGCCGGATCGATGCGCGGGAACTGTTCGTTGCGGCAAGCGGGGTCGCTGCAGACGAGCACGTGGCCGCTCCTCGCAGGCAAGGTTCTCGCACCGCAACTGCCGCAAAAGCGATGCCGCCGCCGCCACGAGACGATGGCGCGCGCATAGCCGAGGAGTCCGGCCTCATCGATGGGCAGTATCGAAGCCACGACGCGCAGATCTTCGAAGCGGGCGCCGCTCTGCAGGGCCGGCGGCTCGAGGGATTCGACTTCATAGGCAAAAAAATTGGTGTCGCCGAATCGCCCCAGCAGGATCAGATCGGCATCGTTGCGCCGCTCGGCCGGCAGGCGGGACAGGTGCAAGTACACCGCGCGCGGCGCCTCACCCTCGGCAATGAGATTGCGCGAGTTCCACACCGGGATGGCGCGGCTGCGCTCGTCGGCGAGCGCAGCGGCAAACCATGCAGGATCCTGCCGCAAATGCGCAGCACGATCCAGGTACGGACCGGCGAAAATATTCCTTTGCTGCATGCTCCAATTCTAACAGGCCGCCGCAGCGACCGGACCGGCCGCAGCGACCGGACCGCAAGCGCCGCAGGACACCCTGTGCTTGGCCAGGAGATCGCGCAGCCGCACGCCGCCGCACACGCCGCAGCGTGCGATGCCGACTTCATCGTGCCGTGCCAGCGCGAGCAGGAGGAACCACGCATGCTCGAAGGAAATGCTCGCGGGCGCGTGCAGTTCCAGGTATGCCTCGTATGCCTGGCACAGCAGAGTCCCCGACTCCAGCGATCCGACGCGATAGTGCGATTCGAGGCCGCCATTCGTGCCGCACAGGAGTCCGTAGATGACGTACAGGCTCGCCAGTTGCGCGGACTGAAAGTAGAGCTCGGTGTTGCGGAAGAAGAAGGCGGCCTGGCGCGGCGACTTGCCGCGATGCCTGAAGACGCGCTGCGCATCGTGGTTGAGCACGTAGCTGCGGTACAGCTTGCGAATCCGATCATCGCTCAAGCCGGTCCATTGACGAATGGTGAAAGTGCGCGCCTCGTGGCGAATCAAGCGCAGCGCCAGATCCAGGCGCTGGCGGTCCCGCGTATAACGGTCATCGGACACTCTCATGGTCGGCTCCTCCTTCGGTGCAATTCGCGCGATTTCGGGTCAAAAAGAATTTGACAGAAATTAATCACAAAGTTAGCGTGATTGCCAAGTGGTTCCGATGGGTATTTGCCGGCGTATTTGCGGCGAAATGCGCGAGAATCGCTCAAACCCCGGATAAATATCAACATTGTCGGGAGCCTGTCATGCAGGAAGCAATCGTCGACGGTTGGGCCCAGGAATCGCATTTGTCGGCGGAGTCTCTCGGCTCGCTGCACGACCTGAATCATTGCTTCTTGGATCTGGTGGCGGCGGGCGGCAACCCATGGGCGATCCCCCGCGGCGCCGGGCTGTCGCCGGGCCTGGGCGCGCAGGTGGCACCCCTGTCCGCCGCACAGCGCGCAGCCGCCGCCGGCTGTCCCTACGCGCTGTTCGATCTGCGCTTTCAGGATGATGCACATTGGGGGCGCCGGCTGCGCAACGCCGGCGAATGGCGGGTCGCAGACGAATCGCTGGTCGATGACGATACCAGCAGCTTCGTTCGGCTGGCCCTGTTCTACGCCTGGCACGTCGCCTCCGGCGCCGGACTCAAGGCGCAGCTCTTGTTGGGAATGAACCGCGCCACCGCCCTGGCGTTCCGCGGCATCACGGTCAACCACTTGCCGGCCCTGGTGGTGACCGAGGCGGCGCATTTGTCCGCAAGGTGGGGCGAGTGCACGGTTTTTTGGAGCGCCTTGACGGCGGCTGCGGCGCGCACCGAGCCGGCAGCGCTGCGGCGGGTGCAGCTTCACGGCCTGCAGCTCGCCGCCGCGGCGCGGCTGCCCTGCCCGTAAAGCTCCGGGCGGCCGACCAGGGCCGCCCGGAGTCTCGCAATGTCTAGCGGAACACCTTCACGAGTGCCGCGGCATCGATGGTGCCGAGACCCGTGCCCTGGTCATACCCCACCTTGCCCTTGTAGAACCAATCGGTCCCTGAGGTGATGTCGTCAAACGGTCCGTTGTTCGAGTAGCCGTGATCAGCCAATGCTTGGTACAGCTGCGGATTGACCAGGCCGAGGCGCGTGCCATTGGCCTGTCCGATCAAGGAAAAAATGCCATTCAACTGCGGCGCGACGAAGCTGGTGCCGCCGTAAAAGTCGTTGAATCCACCGTCCACCGTCGAGAACAGGATGTATCCGGTCTCGGGGTCCGCGTTGAGGGAGATGTCGGGTACGTTGCGTCCGGCGAAGTTGCCCGGCACGTTGAACAAGGTCACCGGCTGGGTGAGGTCGTTGTTGGGAACGCCGTCATCGCTGACCGCGAAGTTGGGATAGAACAGCCAGGTTTGATTCGGTTCGGTCCTTTTCAATCCATTGACCACTCTCTGGTAGTCCGGAACCGGGAAGACGAAGCTCACGCCGCCGCCGCCGCCGACAGAGAATTCGTCATTCTTGATCCCGGTCAAGTTGAAGATGTAGTCGTTCAGGTAATCCCAGGCCCAGATCCGTTCGGTCGGAATCACGATATTCCCGTGCCTCAAGACCAGCGTGGTCGGCAACGTGGTGCCGCCCGCCGCGGTGACGTACGGATCGTCCCCCGGTGAATCTACGGTCAGCGGCGCATTGAAAGGACCAACGAACGCCGGGTCTCCGATGACGGAGGGGAACGGACCGTTGGCATCGTAGGCACCGTCATCACCCGACGAGACAAACATCGAAATGCCCTGCGCCGCGAATTCGGCAAACGCTTGGTGCGTGGCAACGAGGTCCAGATGCGTGTCCGTCGTGAAGGGGGTTTCGAAATCGAATATTTCCGAACCACCCCAGCTGATGGAGAGCGTGTCGACCAGATTCTCGGATGCGGCCTTGTAGAACACATCGATGAAACCGGCTTCGGTGTTCGGTGCGTCGTATACCCGAATCTTGGCGAACGGCGCCAGGCCGCCTGACTGCTCGACGTCCAGTGACGTTTCGCCCGTGCCCGCATCGGAGGAGAGTTCACCGCCGCCATCGACGTGGATCTGGGTGATGCGATTCGGCAAAACTTTGAGGCCGATCAGGTCCCAGTAGGTGTACGCATCCTCGGGTTGAAAATTGGCCAGGGTCGCAATTCCAACGGTGCGGCCCTTGCCATTGATGCCCTTGGAATACAGCGGGTTTACGCCATATTGATTCGCGACGTCGCCCACGGTCAGATCACCCGGCACGCCTGTCGCGGTGCCGTTGGTCAAAGGAAACGTGATCTCGGGTTTGACGCGGGCGAGCGCCGCATTGTTCGAAACGCTGCGATGCCTGGGGACGAACTGCGACGATTGGGTGTCGAGACCGGCAACCGTGAGCACCACCTCATTCAGCAATCGCGGAATGCTGAAAGGGCCATGATGATTGCGGAAGTGACGACCCTTGCGGTCGACGTAATCATGGATCGACGTGGAGAACACCGAGTTGAACTGTTCAACCGTGCCGGTCGCCTTGATCAACAGATTGTCTGCGTAGACTTCATTGATCACGATGCCCTTCGATTTCATGTAGTCCGTAACCAACTTGACTTGCAGATTCGAAGGCGCGAACCAAGCCCTGAATTGATTCACGTTCAAGAAGCGATGATAGAGTCGACTGCGTGGATCGACGGTGGCGGCGATGTAATCATCGAGCTGGTCCTGGTGCTGCACCTTGAGAACGATCGATACGGTCTGCGCCGCGCTCGCTGCGGCAGGGCCCATGTCCTGCGGCTGAAATTTCGGCGGAGTTCCGGCCTGTACGCTCAACGAAAAAACGGCTGCGGCGGCAAAGGCCACCCAGCGGCACGTGTGAATCTTCATTAGTTCCGTCCCCGTTGTTATCAGGACCCGAACCAGGTCCTTGTTGATGGACATTACTGCGCGAAGCGCAGGTGCGAGTCAACACTGTTTGATGCAGCTCGACGGAGGAGATTTTACAATATCGGTCGCTTGGCTCATGGCTTGGGCGCGCCAATGGACCCCTGGCCCCCGCCAAGGCGGGGCGGGTGCACGGCTTTTTTTGGCGGCCGCGCTGCGGTGATGATTGGCATTGCAGCCGGGGCCTTTCGAGGTTTAGGCTACGCGGTTCCTATGAAAGCCCTAGTCCTTCGTCAGCTCACCAAAACCTACAAGAACGGAATCAAAGCGCTCAAGGCCATCGACCTTGAAGTCGACGAGGGCGATTTTTTTGCACTGCTGGGCCCGAACGGCGCCGGCAAGACAACCGCCATCGGCATCGTCACCTCGCTGGTGAACAAGACCGGCGGGGCGGTCGAGGTATTCGGGCACGATATCGACCGTGAACTCGCGGCGGCGAAGTCCTGCATCGGCCTGGTGCCGCAGGAAATCAACTTCAACCTGTTCGAGACCTGCTTCACCATCGTCGTCAATCAAGCGGGCTTCTACGGAATACCGCGGCCGCTCGCGAAGCAGCGCGCGGAAAAATACCTCAAGCAATTGCAGTTGTGGGACCGGCGCAATTCCATCGCGCGCTCCCTGTCGGGCGGCATGAAGCGGCGGCTGATGATTGCGCGGGCCCTGATGCACGAGCCGAAATTGCTGATCCTGGACGAACCCACCGCAGGCGTCGACATCGAGATCCGCCGCTCCATGTGGGAGTTTTTGCGCAACATCAACGATGCGGGCACGACCATCATTCTGACCACGCACTATCTGGAAGAAGCCGAGAATCTGTGCCGCAATGTGGCCATCATCGAAGGCGGCAACATCATCGAGCGCGACACCATGGCCAATGTACTGCGCAAACTGCAGACCGAGGTGTTCGTGTTCAATCTGCGCGACGAACGCGGCGTGGCGCCGCAATTGACGGGATTCCCCGCCGTGCTTTCCGACGGCCACACCCTGGAAGTTGAAATGTCGAAGACGCAGAGTCTCAACGACATATTCGCGCAATTGTCGGCGCAGGGCATCGCGGTGAACAGCATGCGCAACAAGGTCAACCGCCTCGAAGAATTGTTCATCCGGCTGGTCGACGGCAGCGCCTCGGCGGGCCGCGCCGCGGCCGCCGCTGATCCCGGAGCCGGCGCGAAAACCGCCGCCTTGCCCTCCTGATGTCCGAGTCGCGCGCAGCAGCCGAATGGACCGGCTTCAAAACCATCATCATCCGCGAGTTCAGCCGAATCGTGCGCATCTGGGGCCAGACCATCGTGCCTCCGGCCGTGACCGCGACGCTGTACTTCATCATCTTCGGCAGCTTGATCGGCCGGCGTGTCGGCCAGGTCGGCGGCTACGACTACATGCAGTTCATTGCGCCCGGCCTCATCATGATGACGGTGATCACCAATTCCTACGGCAATGTGGTGTCGTCGTTTTTCGGCGCGAAGTTCGGCAAGCATCTCGAGGAAATGCTGGTCTCGCCGCTGCCCAACTGGCTGATCGTCTCGGGCTACATCGGCGGCGGGATATTGCGCGGCGTACTGGTGGGATCGGTGGTGACCATCGTGTCGCTGTTCTTCACGCGCCTGGCGCTGTCGCATGTCATGGCGGTGGTCACCGCCGTGCTGCTCACCAGCATGGTGTTCGCGCTGGGCGGCCTCATCAATGCGCTGTTCGCCAAGAATTTCGACCAGATTTCCTGGTTTCCCACCTTCGTGTTGACGCCGCTCACCTATCTGGGCGGAGTCTTTTATTCCACCACCATGCTGCCCGGATGGGCGCGCATGATCTCGCACGCCAATCCCATCCTGTACATGGTCAGCGCCTTCCGCTATGGCTTTCTCGGCACCACGGACGTCGATCTGCGGCTGGCGTATGGGATCATGGTGACCGCCGCCGGCGGCATGTTCGCCCTCGCCGTGACCCTGTTGAACCGCGGCACGGGCATTCGCGATTAGAGGAGATACTCAAGGAATCATGGCAGCCTCAAGAGTCAGGCCGGCCGCGTCTCCGCGCCGATACGCTGCGCTGTCGGCCGGCGTGTTCAGCGCCCTCACCCTGTGCGCCGCAGCGGCGGATTCATCGGGGAGCGGCGCCGAGATGCTGGGATTTTCCGCCGCCGGCGCGTCCGCCGAGACGCAGCTCGAGCAACGCTTCGACGCCAATCTGTCGGCCGCCGACCTGCGCGCATGGATGCAGCAGATGTCCTCCGAGCCGAATCATGTCGGTTCGGCCCATGACAAGGCGAACGCGGAATTCGAGCTGAAGAAATTCCGCGAATGGGGCTGGGAGGCGAACATCGAAACGTTCTCGGTTCTGTACCCGACGCCGCGCGAAGTCGCCGTGGAACTGGTGGCGCCGACGCGCTTCACAGCTCGTTTGACCGAGCCCGCAATTGCCGGCGATGCCACATCGGCGAAGACCAAGGATGAATTGCCGGCTTACAACGTGTACGGCGCCGACGGCGACGTGACCGCGGAACTGGTCTACGTCAACCAAGGCATGCCCGAGGACTACAAGGAACTCGAGCGGCAGGGCGTGAGCGTCAAAGGCCGCATCGTGCTCACCCGGTATGGCGGCGGCTGGCGCGGACTCAAACCGAAGCTCGCGTATGAACATGGCGCGGTCGGCTGCTTGATTTACTCCGATCCGCGCGACGACGGTTACGGCATCGGTGATACCTATCCGAAGGGCGGCTATCGGCCGCGGGACGCCGTGCAGCGCGGCTCGGTGCAGGACCTGGTGCTGTACGCCGGCGACCCGCTGACACCGGGGGTGGCTGCCACCGCGGATGCGAAGCGCCTGGCGATCCGCGACGCCAAGACCCTGCTGAAGATACCGGTGCTGCCGATCTCCTACGCCGCCGCCGAGCCGCTGTTGGCCGCGCTCAACGGCAGGGTCGCGCCGGCGGCGTGGCGCGGCGGATTGCCGCTGACCTATCATCTGGGTCCGGGCCCCGCGAAAGTGCATCTCAAGGTGTTGTCGAACTGGAATCAAAAAACCCTGTACGACGTCATCGCGACGATCCCGGGCGCCCAGGAGCCTGACCGTTGGATCATTCGCGGCAATCATCATGACGGCTGGGTGTTCGGCGCCACCGATCCATTGGCCGGCCAGGTGGCGCTGATGGCCGAGGCCAAGGCGATCGGACAACTGGTCAAGGAAGGCTGGCGGCCGCGGCGCACACTGGTGTATGCGAGCTGGGACGGCGAGGAGCCCGGTCT
>DATLVV010000310.1:0-3239 GCA_035577165.1 Steroidobacteraceae bacterium
GTCGCGGTCGCGGCAGCGATTGGCGTAAACGTCGCACACAACAAGGTGCAGGCCTACGTCCCGGCGGCGGTCGGCGTTTCGGCGCAGGGCGTGCTGACCGTGGCTGCGGTGAACAATACGGATTCCAAAATCCTCGCGGACGCGTCGGCCGCTGGAAAGCCGAGCGACAGCGGTTCGTCGGGTGGGAGCGGAAGCGGTGGCACAAAGGTCGGCATTGGCGCGGCCGTGGCCGTCAATGTCATCGACAGCGAGAACGAGGCCGATCTCGGGGCCGGCACGTTGCGGGCATCGAGCGCGGGCCTGATTGCCGGCGGACCGGCGGCGGGCACATATGCTGCGGGTGCGGTTCTGGTCAACGCGCTCAAGAGCGATTTGAACGCGGCGAGCCCCGTCATCACGGGCACGGCCGACTTTGCTGCGGCCCCGGTTGCCACGACTTCGCTTGGGCGGCTCGATCAATATCAGACGCTTACCAAATCGGGCGCGAGCGGGTCCAAGGTCGGCATCGCGGGTGCCGCTGCAATTAATATCATCACCGACAAAAGCGACGCCAATATCGGCACGGGCGTCGCGCTGACCGTGACGCCAAGCGTCCCTCAGGCGGCGGACGGCTCGGTGGAAGTCCATGCTGATGAAGAAGCGTTCCTGTCGGCGGAGGCGCTGCCCACGGACGGCGGTGCCAGCGGCGGCTCGGTCGGTGTCGGGGCATCAGTCGCGCTAAACACGCTGACGGCGGAAAGCAAGGCGACTTTCGGCCAGAACGCCAGCCTCAGCGGTGCCACCTCACTGGACGTGGCCGCCGATTCGCATCTCGACACCAAGGCGAGCGCCAAGGGTGGCGCGGCCGGCGGCACGGCAATCGACGCCGTGGTGGCGCTGTCGATCCTGACCGAAACGACGCAGGCGATCCTCGCCTCCGGGGCGGCGACAACAGTCGGCGGCGCGGTGTCGGTGACGGCCACCGCGAGCGGCGCCAATACCGCCGATGCCATCGGCAAGGTGGATTCCAAGAGTTCCAGCTCGGGGTCCGGCTCATCCGGCGGTTCTGGCTCTTCGGGAGGCGGCGTCGGCGTCGGGGCTTCGCTGGCGCTGATCAGCGGCACCGGCGTATTCGGCGCGGGCGCCTCCAGCGCCGATCCGGTGACATCGCTGACCTCGGCGGAACTTGACCGGGACATCAGCACCAGTGGTGCGCTCAATGTCACCGCGACAGGGACCCATGCCTACGAGGCCAGCGCCACCGCGATTGCTGGCGGCGGCATGTTCGACAAGAACGACCCTTCGGGCGGCGGCAAATCGGCCAGCGTCGACACGCTGAATTCCTCGCAGTCGCAGGGCGCGATGGACGAGGCCCAATCGGGCGAAAGCTCCAATGGCGGCCCCAGCTCGGGGTCTAAGCTTTCGGTTGCCGCCTCGCTGGGCGTGGTGATTGTCGGCGATGTCGTCTCGGCGACGATTGCCGGATCATCCAGCGATCACCGCTCGCTCACCGCCGGCAGCGTCAGCGTCACGGCGTCGAATGACGAGACGACCAAGGCGTTGGGCGACGGTGCGACCGTCAGCAAGAGCACCAACGGCATCGGTATCGGCGCGGCGCTGAACATCATCGACAATTCGACCACAGCCTCGATTGGCGATTTCACCCATATCGTCACGCCCGGTGCGGTGACGGTCCGGGCGACGTCCAGCGAAAACGAGGGCTTGCTCGGCTTTGCCGCGGAGGCCATGTCGGGCGCATCGGCCGAGAAGATTTCGGTTGCCGGTTCGCTCGCTATTGCTGTTTCGCATGCGACGACGAGCGCCACGGTAGGAACGAACCTTATCATCGATCAGGCCGGCGACGCATTTACCCGTGCGGGTGTGGTGACGGTTGGGGCCGACAACACGACGGAACTGGCGGCGAAGGCCTGGGCTGGCAGCTATTCCTCGCAAGGAACCGGCATTGGCGCGTCCATTGCGGCGGCGATTTCGGTCGATCACTACACCGCCAGCATCGGCCAGGACGCGCTGATCAATGCGGCCAGCGTCAGCGTCACGGCGAAAAACGAAAAGGTCGACGATCCCTTTGCCGGGGTGCAGCAACTGGTGTCCGACGTGCAGACCGGTGTGAGCAATGTCTCATCCCAGCTCGGCACGGATATCGACGACGACAAGACGGCCGTCCTTAATGAATTGTCGACGCTGGCCGACAAGGCGCTCGATATCCCGCTTCTGGGCAAGAACAATTTCTACACCGAGGTGATTGCGGGAGCTGCCTCCGGCGAGCAGACGGCGATCTCCGGCGGGTTTGCGCTGCAGGTCCTCACCAATTCGACCGAGGCCTATATCGACTCCGGCGCCACCATCAATCTCACCGGCGCGCTCAATGTTCATGCCGAGGACGACGCGGTCTCGCGCACCATTGTCGGCGGGTTGAGCCTGTCGGGCGGCGGCAACGCGGTGGGCATATCCAGCGCTATCATGGTCAATTCCGGCAGCGTCGATTCGCATATCGGCGGCACGGCGCAGGTGACCGCCTCGGCCTCCATCGCGGTCAACGCCACCGCCACGCAGAACGTGCAGGTGTTTGAAATCACCGCCGCCGCGGGCGACACCAACGGCATCGCCGGTGTGCTTGGCGTGATCACCTCGCTCACCTCGGTTACCGCCGCGACGGGCGCGGGCAGCACGCTGGATGTATCGGGTGCAGTCGGCGTGACCGCAGACAACACGATCTCGGTGCTCAACCTCGGCGGCGCCATCGCCATCGGTGGCACCAATGGCATAGGCGGCACGGCCGTTGCGACGACCATCGACAATGTGGCGCGTGCGACGCTGGGCTCCAGCTCCACCTCCCACACCCAGGTCAATGCAGGCTCGCTCGATGTTGAAGGCAACTCGTCCGAGAGCCTGATCAACGCCGCGGTCGCGGGTGCCGCGGCGGGCAACAACGCCATTACCGGCGTTGCTACCCCGCTCACGCAGATCGTGACCGCTGAAGCCTCCGTAGGTTCGGACGCGCAAATCACAGTCACCAACGCGGCCAATGTCAGCGCGTCCGATACCAGCTTTGTCGTCAATGTGGGTGGCGCGCTGTCGGGTGGTGGGGGCAACGCCGTGGGCGGAACCATCGCAGTCACCAGCCTGATCACCAGCGTGCTTGCCTATATCGATGATGGCGCGAGCGTCACCGGTGGTTCGGTGTCGTTGACGTCGGACGCCGAACTGACGGCCGTCGCGGTTGCGATTGCCGCCGCGGC
>DATLVV010000311.1:0-6186 GCA_035577165.1 Steroidobacteraceae bacterium
TTCGGGTGCCACCGGCGCGGGGACGGCTGAACTCAAGCAGGCCGTCATGAGCTATCTGGAAGCGCATCCACGCGCCCCGGCGGGGCAGGCGGAGGTTGCGGTTGCCGAATAAAAAAAACCGGCGCAAGGCCGGTTTCTTTAAATACGTCGGCGCTGCCGCCGCCGTGCGGCTATTTCGCGAGCGCGCGCACTTGCTTGGTGAGCCGGCTCTTATGGCGAGCGGCCTTGTTGCGATGGATGATGCCCTTGTTGACCATGCTGTCGATCACCGGGGTCGCGGCGGCGAGGGCGGAGGCGGCCTCGTCCTGCTTACCGGCCTTCAGCGCCAAGGTGGCCTTGCGGATGGCGCTGCGCAGCTGCGAGGTGAGCGCGTCGTTACGGGCACGATGCACCGTCGACTGTCGGGCAGCTTTTTCAGCAGATTTCGTATTCGCCAAGCGCAGACTCCTTAACCGGTCGTGATCCGAATCGGACCCCAAAAGAGCCGCGTAGCTTGCCGATTGGTCTCGCGGTTGTCAATCGATACGCCAAACGGCGCCGCTCCGGCTACCAAAGCGGAGCCCCTGAAACGCAGGAAACCTGAGTATAATCACGGCCTTTCGCCATGGAACTAGTTCGCGGTCTACACAACATCTCGCGGCGCCATCAAGGCTGCGTGCTGACCGTGGGTAACTACGACGGCGTGCATCTGGGTCACCAGCAAATGATCGGCGCGCTCAAGGCGCGGGCCGCTCAATTCCGTTGCGCGGCAACGGTGCTGGTCTTTGAACCGAGTTCGAAGGAATTCATCGATCCCGATGGCGCGCCGCCGCGGTTGACTCGGTGGCGGGAGAAATTTCTTGCGCTGGCGGCGCTGGGCGTGGAGCGGTTGGTGACGCTGCACTTCGATGAGTGCATGCGCGCCATGACGCCGCGGTCGTTTGTCGACGAGTTGATCGTCGAGAAACTGGGGACGCGGCACTTGGTGGTCGGCGATGATTTTCGCTATGGCAGCAATGCCGGGGGCACGATCGAGACGCTGCGCGCCGCGGGCCACGCGCATGGATTCGGGGTCGAACAGATTGCGCCGTTCGTTTTCGACGGAGTGCGGGTGAGCAGCACGGCGGTGCGCGAGCGGCTGGAACTCGCCGACTATCCGGGAGCCGCGCGCCTGTTGGGGCGCCCGTACCGGATGTTGGGCCGCGTGGTGCCCGGGCGGCGGCTGGGCCGTACGCTCGGCTTTCCGACGGCAAACCTGCGCTTGATGCGCCGCAAGTCGCCGGTATGGGGCATTTCGGCGGTATGGACGTACGGGATCGACTCGCGTCCCCTGCCCGGCGTGGCGAGCTTGGGCACCCGGCCTACGGTGAACGGCACCGAACCCTTGCTCGAGGTGCATGTATTCGATTTTTGCGGCGACCTCTATGGCCGCGCCATCGAAGTCGAGTTCGTCGCGAAGTTGCGTGACGAGGTCAAGTTCGATTCTTTGGATGCGATGACGGCGCAAATGCAGGTCGATGCGCGCCAAGCGCGTGAGTTCTTGTCGAAGGTGAATAGTGGCTGACTACAAAAACACGATCAATTTGCCGAACACCGGTTTTCCGATGAAGGCAGATCTTGCCCATCGGGAGCCGGGAATGCTGGCGGCGTGGGAACGCGGCGATCTTTACGACAAGATTCGCGCCGCCGCCAAGGGCCGGCCCGCCTTCATTCTCACCGACGGCCCGCCGTATGCGAATGGTGCGATCCATCTGGGCCACGCGGTAAACAAGATTCTCAAGGACATCATCGTCAAGTCGCGCACCCTGGACGGCTATGACGCACCCTACGTTCCGGGTTGGGATTGCCATGGCCTGCCCATCGAGATGCAGGTCGAGAAAACGCATGGCCGAGTCGGACAGAAGATCGACGCCAAGGCGTTTCGTGCGGCGTGCCGGGAGTATGCACACAAGCAGGTGGACGCACAGCGCGCCGATTTCAAGCGGCTGGGCGTGCTCGGCGATTGGGATCATCCCTACCTGACCATGGCACCGCGCTTCGAGGCCGATCAGATGCGCGCGTTCGGTCTGATCATCAAGAACGGCCATGTCTACAAGGGTTACAAGCCGGTGCATTGGTGCTTGAACTGTCGTTCGGCCTTGGCGGAGGCGGAAGTCGAGTACGAGGACCGGACCTCGCCAAGCATCTATGTGCGCTTTCCGGTGGTCGATCCCGCCGATGTGGAGAGCCGCTTCGGGGCAGGAGCGATCGGCCGCAGTCAACCGGCGTCGCTGGCCATTTGGACCACCACTCCCTGGACTCTGCCCGCCAATCGCGCGGTCGCGGTGCATCCGCAATTCGACTATGCGCTGGTCGAATTCGAGTCAGGCAGCGGCGTCGAGCGTCTGGTGCTGGCCAGCGAACTGGTCGATGCCGTGATGAAGACCCTGGGCGTGGCCGAGTGGGCTTCGATCGCAACCGTGAAGGGCGCCGCTCTCGAGCATCTGCTGCTGCGTCACCCCTTCTATGACCGGCAGGTTCCCGTGGTCCTCGGAGAGCATGTCACCCTCGATGCCGGCACGGGCGCGGTACATACCGCACCCGGACACGGCTTGGACGATTACATCGTGGGCCGCCGCTACGGCCTCGAAATCGACAATCCGGTCGGCGGCGACGGCCGGTTCTTGCCGTCGACGCCCTTGTTCGCCGGCGAGCAAGTGTTCGACGCCAATGCCCACGTCATCAAGGTGCTGCACGAAAACGGCCGTCTCCTGAGGGACGAGCCGTATCACCATTCCTATCCGCATTGTTGGCGCCACAAGACCCCGGTCATTTTTCGCGCAACGCCGCAATGGTTCATCAGCATGGAGCAGGCGGGTCTGCGCAAGGGCGCGATCGAGGCCATCGCGCATGTCGATTGGATGCCGGGCTGGGGAGAGCAGCGCATCAGCGGCATGATCGCCGGCCGCCCGGATTGGTGTGTGTCGAGGCAACGGACCTGGGGAGTGCCGCTTCCCCTGTTTGTCGACAAGGTGTCCGGAGAGCTGCATCCCAGAACGGCGGAATTGATCGAAGAGGTCGCCAAGCGGGTTGAGAAGGACGGCATCGATGCCTGGTTCGATTTGGATGCCGGGGCGTTGCTGGGTCCCGACGCGGCCCGGTACGACAAGGCCACCGACGTGATGGATGTGTGGTTCGATTCCGGCGTGGTGCATCACTGCGTCTCGCAGACGCGGCCGGAAATCACGGTGCCGAGCGATCTGTACCTCGAAGGCTCGGATCAGCACCGCGGCTGGTTCCACAGCTCGCTGCTCACGTCCGTGGCTATGCATGGCCGCGCTCCGTATCGCGGCGTGCTGACGCATGGTTTCACCGTCGATGAGAAGGGCCGCAAGATGTCGAAATCGGTCGGCAACACGCTGGTGCCGCAGAAGTTGACGAATACTTTGGGCGCGGACGTGGTGCGTTTGTGGGTGGCGGCGACCGATTACGCCAATGAAATGAGCGTGTCGGACGAGATCTTGAAACGCATGGCGGATTCTTATCGCCGCATCCGCAACACTCTGCGGTTCCTGCTGGGCAACATGCATGGATTTGACCCTGCAAGTCACGCAGTTCCGTTCGACCAGCTGGTGGCCATCGATCAGTGGATCATCGGCAAGGCCTTTGCCTTGCAGAACGAAGTGGTCACGGCGTTCCGCAACTACGAATTCCACGATATCTACCAGAAAATCCATAATTTCTGCGTGGTTGAACTCGGCGGATTTTATTTGGACATCATCAAGGATCGCTTGTATACGACGGGAGCGGACAGCGAGCCGCGCCGTTCGGCGCAGACGGCGGTGTACCACGTGGCGCAAGCGATGGTGCGCTGGATCGCACCGATCTTGAGTTTCACGGCCGAAGAGGTCTGGGGGTTCCTGCCCAATGTGGCCAATGAATCCGTATTCTTGAATACCTGGCATGAATTTCCCGCCGGTGCGGAACGGGACCCCGCCATCGATTGGAGCGCGCTGATCGCGTTGAAGAAAGATGTGGCGCGCGACCTCGAACGCCTGCGGGCCGCCGGCGAGATCGGTGCGCCACTCGAAGCGGAAGTGACCGTGTATGCATCGCCGGCGCAGGCCGCGCGCTTCGCCGCGCTGCGCGACGAACTGAGATTTTTGCTCATCACCAGCCAAGCGCACGTGGTGCAGACGGATAACCCGTCGGCAGCCGGCGTGCCCACCAGTGAGGCGGACGTGTGGATCGAGGTCAAGCCCAGCAGCCAACCGAAGTGCGTACGTTGCTTTCATTTGCGCGGCGATGTCGGCAGCGATCCGCGGCACCCGGAGCTTTGTGCGCGCTGTGTCGTCAACGTCGAGGGTCCCGGTGAGGAGCGTCAATTCGCATGACCATTGAAGAGAATCGTCGCAGAGCGGCGTCGTGGCTGCTGCTGTCGGCCGTCGTGATTCTGGCCGACCAGCTCAGCAAGGCGTATATCGCGGGGCATTATCTCGAATTTGAATTCACGCGAATCCTGCCGGTGCTCGATATCACCTGCATGCACAACGTCGGCGCGGCCTTCAGTTTTCTCGCCTCGGCATCGGGTTGGCAGCGTTGGCTGTTCATCGGCCTCGCCGTCGTCGTGAGCGTTGGCATCACGGTCTGGCTGATAAGGCTGCCGCGCAGCACCCACCCCGCGCTGGCGGCCGGGCTCGCCCTGGTGCTCGGCGGCGCGGTCGGCAACGTGATCGATCGAATTCGTCTGGGATATGTCGTAGATTTCATTCACTTTCACTGGGAACGAGCGTATTTTCCTGCATTCAATGTGGCTGATTCGGCGATCACGGTCGGCGCCGCGTGCCTGTTGTTGGATGCCCTACTAGAAGCGAAGCGGAAACACTGATGCAAATATTTCTCGCCAATCCGCGCGGTTTCTGCGCCGGGGTGGACCGCGCCATCGACATCGTCGAGAGAGCCGTCGTGCTGTTCGGCGCACCCATTTTTGTGCGCCACGAGGTGGTTCACAACAAGTACGTGGTGGACCGGCTGCGCACCATCGGGGCGGTGTTCGTCGACGAATTGAATGAAGTACCGGACGGCGCCACAGTGATATTCAGCGCCCACGGCGTGCCGCGGGTCGTGCAGCAAGAGGCGAAGCGGCGGCAGCTCAATGTATTCGACGCCACCTGCCCGTTGGTGACCAAGGTTCATATGGAGATCACGCGCTATGCCCGCGAGGCGCGCGAGGTTTTCTTGATCGGCCACGCCGGACATCCCGAAGTGGAAGGCACCATCGGCCAATTCGATGCGACTCTGGGCGGCGCCATCTACTTGATCCAGACCGTCGAGGATGTGGCGCAGGTGGCGGTGCGCAACCCTGGACATCTGGCGTTCGTGACGCAAACGACCTTGTCGGTCGACGACACGGCATCGATCGTAGCCGCCCTACGGGCGCGCTTTCCGGGGCTCAAGGCGCCGGTGAAAGAGGATATTTGCTATGCCACGCAGAACCGCCAGGACGCGGTCAAGGAATTGATCGGCCGCTGTGAAGTATTGGTGGTGGTCGGTTCGAAGAGCAGTTCGAATTCCAATCGGCTGCGTGAAATGGCCGGCAAGAATGCGAAGCCGGGATATCTGGTCGATGGGCCGGAGGACCTGCATCGAGAGTGGTTTGACGGGGTCAAGACCGTGGGAGTGACCGCCGGCGCCTCGGCACCCGAGATTCTGGTGCAGGGGGTGATTTCGCAGCTTCGCCAATGGGGCGGCGAGGTGGCAGAGGAACTGCAGGGGCGGAAGGAGCATGTGATATTTGCACTGCCCAAGGCCCTGCGCGAGGTGGCAAAGGATGTGGCGAGTCTTTCGTCGGTGGGCCCCACGGGTTAGAATGCGCCCCCTTTCCGGGTCGCGACGCCGCAATAGCTCAGTTGGTAGAGCAACGCATTCGTAATGCGTGGGTCAGGGGTTCGAATCCTCTTTGCGGCACCATTTTTAAAAATTGTGGCGAAGCTGTGCGGGGCCGGGGATTCTGCGCTTCCTATTCGAACCCCTGACAGACAAAGAGCCGGTTCGACAACTTCGCCGGAGGCGAAGTTGAGCACCCGTAGGGCGCCCCCGAAGGGGCGAGGCGCGCAGCGCCGAGTAATCCTCTTTGCGGCACCAAAAAAAATAATAAAATCAAACACATACGTTGCGCCAAAACACACCCCGATGGCATTTCCTTCACGGGCGACTCTTTGCGTTAGT
>DATLVV010000312.1:0-13186 GCA_035577165.1 Steroidobacteraceae bacterium
ACATCGCGTATGCCGGCGTGCTGGCGGCATTGATCGACGTGGATCTCGAGGTCATTGCCGGCTTGCTGAACGAGAGCTACGGCAAGAAACCGAAATTGCTCGACTCGAACTCCAAGGCGTTGCGCCTGGGTTACGACTACGTCAAGCAGCATCTGAGTTCGCCGCTGCCGCTGCGTGTCGAGCACATGGACAAGACCCGCGGTCACATCATGATCGACGGCAACACCGCGGCCGGCCTGGGTTGCGTGTACGCCGGAGCCACGGTCGGTGCCTGGTATCCGATCACCCCCTCCACTTCGCTGATGGATGCTTTCAAGGGCTTTTGCGAACGCTACCGCGTCGATCCGCAGACCGGCGAGCGCAATTTTGCGATCCTGCAGGCCGAGGATGAACTGGCCGCGGTCGGCATGGTGCTCGGCGCATCGTGGAACGGAGCGCGCGCCTTCACGCCAACCAGCGGTCCAGGCATCTCCTTGATGAACGAATTCGTCGGCTTGGCGTATTACGCCGAGGTCCCCTGCGTCATTTTCGACGTGCAGCGCGTAGGACCCTCCACCGGCATGCCGACGCGCACCCAGCAATCGGACCTGATGCTGTGCGCCTATGCATCGCACGGCGATACCCGGCACGTGCTGCTGTTCCCGGCAAATCCCGAGGAATGCTTTTATCTTGCGGTGCAGGCGTTCGACATCGCCGAACGCCTGCAAACCCCGGTCTTCGTGCTCTCGGATCTGGACATCGGCATGAACGATTGGATGTGCCCGGATCTGCAGTGGGACGACGCCTATCGGCCGGACCGCGGCAAGATCCTATCGCCGGAAGAACTCGCCGGCCTCGAGAAGTTCTACCGCTATGTGGACCGCGACGATGATGCGATTACCTACCGCACGCTGCCGGGAACCAGTTCGAAGGGCGCGTACTTCACGCGTGGTTCGGGCCACAATCAATATGGCGCCTACACCGAAGATTCCGCCGAATACCAGGTCGTGCTCGACCGGCTGAAACGGAAATTCGCGAATGCGCCGAAATACCTGCCGAGACCCGTGGTGGTGGGCAAGGGCGGCAATGAAGTCGGAATTGTCAGTCTCGGCAGCTGCGACGGCGCAATCCGCGAGGCGCTCGACATTCTCGGGCGGCAGAAGATAGACGTGGACTATCTGCGCGTCAAAGCCTTTCCCTTCAACAGCGACGTCGAAGCTTTCTTGAAGTCGCACTCCACCATCTTTGTGGTCGAACAGAACCGCGATGCGCAATTGAAGGCGCTGCTGACGCTCGAAACCGCCGTGGAGAAATCCAAGCTATTTTCCATTTTGAGCTACAGCGGCTTTCCCATCTCGGCCGATCCGATCGTCAACGGCATCCGGGCAAAGCTCGCCGAGGCGCCGCGCCTGACCGCCGTTCCGCGCAAGACCTGAGAATCACATGTCATACATCAACAAGCCCAAAGTCGCCCATCCGTCGCTTCCGACCAATACGCTGGGAATGACGCGCCGCCAATACGAAGGCAGCATGTCGACCTTGTGCGCCGGCTGCGGCCACGATTCGGTGACGGCGTCGATCATCGAAGCATGCTGGGGTCTGTCGATGCGTCCCGAGCAGCTGGTCAAGCTGTCCGGCATCGGGTGCTCGTCGAAGACCACCGCGTATTTCGTGAGCGGTTCCCACGGGTTCAATTCCGTGCACGGCCGCATGCCCTCGATCGCGAGCGGAGCGAACGCGGCCAACCGGCGCCTGACGTATGTCGGTGTCTCGGGAGACGGCGATTCGCTGTCCATCGGCATCGGTCAGCTGGTGCATGCCATTCGCCGCAATGTGAACATGCTGTACTTGATCGAAAACAACGGCGTCTATGGATTGACCAAGGGTCAGTTCTCGGCCTCCGCCGATATCGGCACCAAGGCGAAGCGCGGCGATGTCAATGCTTCGCCGCCGATCGATCCTGTGCTCCTGGCGCTGACTTTGGGCGCGACCTTCGTTGCGCGCAGCTTCTCCGGCGACAAGGCGCAGCTCGTTCCGCTCATCCAGGCCGGGTTGCGCCACAATGGGTTTGCGCTCATCGACGTGCTGTCGCCCTGCGTGACTTTCAACGATCATGAGGGCTCGACCAAGAGCTACACCTTCACGCGCGAGCATTATCATCCAGCCATCGAGGCGGACTTCGTGCCAAGGGCAGAGGAGATCGCGGTGGACTACGCCGCGGGCGAATCGATTCCGGTGACCCTGCATGACGGCAGCCGCGTGGTTCTGCGCAAGATCGATCCGACTTACGATCCTACGGATCGGACCGCTGCGTACAACTACATCGAGACGAAGCTCAAGCAGAACGAGTACGTCACGGGGCTCATCCACATCAATGAGGCGGATTCGACCGAGTTTCACAATTTGAACCGCACCGCGGAAGCTCCGCTCAACAGCATCCCCTTCGAGAAGCTCTCGCCGGGCCGGGCCGCGCTCGACAAGCTCATGTCGCGGTATCGATAGGACCGCGGCACGAGTCGAAGCGCCGAGGCGGGGGCGCCGCCCTATTTCTTGAGTTCTATCAGGATCGACTCGACATCATCGAGTGCTTCGTCCGAATGAGTGACGGGCGGCCGTATCAAGGCATCGCCGGTCTTCAATTCGGAAACTCTGGTGCTGCCGTCGGGAAAGGTGTACTTGACCATCCCGCCCTTGACTACATACACCACCGCAGTTGGATGCGAATGCATCGGTGTCTTGTCGCCTTTGTGCGGCGCATAGCGCAATACCCGGACCTTTTGGTCTTCAGCCAAGACCGTCAAATGTTTAACGCCATATTGCATGGCGTCCTGTCCGAAGACCGTGGGGCACGAAAACAGCAGAAACGAAACGGCCAGCGCTGTGGATTTTTTCACTTTTGTAGATCCTTCTAGGTGGCAGCAGCGGAGTCGATACTACTCGCCCCCGCGGCGTTCCGCTCCGGCCAAACCCCGGTTGCCAACGTCGTGCGGGAGTAATCGACAAACGACCAACGCAGCGGCGCCGCGGCGCGGCGCCGCCATCCGCGCAGCACATGAAAGTGCCACAGCCGCTCGGCGCCCGCAAAGCCCTGCAGCGCCGCGCCGCTCCAATCCACGTCGGCCGTGCCCTGTAATTGCAGCAGGCTGCCGCTCGCAAAATCGACGAACAGCAGGGACGCGCGCGGCTCGGCGAGCAGATTGCCGAGCGTGTTGAAATAGCGGTTGCCGGGGAAATCGGGAATGGTCAGCACGTCGCCGTCGACGCGAATGAAGCCCGGGCGGCCGCCGCGGTGTGAAATATCCGCGCCGTACATCGCGCCGTTTCCGGCCCGGGAACGGCTGGCGACAAAAAACGTGTCGGCCGCCGCGATGGCCGCGTGCGCGAGGCCATCCAAATGACCCATAGTTTCCACCGGATGCAAACCGGCCTGTTGCGGCGGCCCCGGCGAGGTGGCGGTGCGCCGTTGTATGTATTGCGGGCAATTCCCGAAACTTTGAGCGACGGCCACGCCGATGCCGCCGGCATCGCGGCCGGTGATGCGACCGTTGATCCGGTTGCGGCGTCGAGTCGAGAAATCGATTCCCAAGACCCCAACATCGCGGCCGGGCGAGAGTGCCTCCTGCGCCGGGTCGCCGGCATCGGGCAGGGCTGCGATGTGCAGAGTTGCGGCATCCGGCGACCGCACGAATCCGGGCCGCCCGCACAACAGGGTCGCCAATGGCGAGCCGTCGGCGTCAATGGCGCCAATGAATAAACAGGCTTGCTGAGCCAAAAAAGCCCGCTGCTGATCGGGCATGAAATCATGAATGCCGTGGCCGCGGGGACCGCCGCCGGCCAGAATTTGCGCAGCCAACTCGTCACTGTTGAACGGCGCCCCGTTCAAGGCTGGCTCACCCCGCCGGCAGTGGCGAGTTGGGCATGGGCTTGAAGCCCGGCAATGCCTCCACGCGGCTCAACCAGCTCAGCACCGCCGGGAATTCGCTGATGGAAATGCCGCCTTCCGGTGCATGCCGCACATAGGAATAGCAGGCCAGGTCGGCAATGGTGGCGTGCTCCGCCGCGAGGAACCGGCGGTCCTGCAAATGTTCATTCATGAATTGCAGAAGTCTGGCGGCAATCTGTTTGGCCGCTTGCAAGTCGCCCGGCAATTTCCACTGGGCCACCATGCGCGCCGCGGCCGGACCGTACTTCACCTCGCCGGCGGCGATGGACAGCCAGCGTTGCACCCGAGCGGCGGCAACCGGCTCTTCAGGCAACCAGGGGCTGCCGGGCGCATAGCGCTTGACCAGGTAGACGAGAATGGCATTGCTATCCGCGAGGGTGAGGTCGCCATCCTGCAGGACCGGAATTTGGCGCAAGGGGTTCAGCCTGAGAAATTCCGGGGTGGCGCGTGCCCCTGGAAGAGCCGCGACACAGGTATAGGGCAGACCGAGCATCCGCAGCAGCAGTTCGACCCGATGGGTATGCCCGGACAGTTCCGTGCCGTGAAGAATGAGAGCAGGGGTTGTCATGGGCGCGATTGTACTATTGCTGTAAATCTCGTAAATATGGCATTCTGGAACTCAGTATTCCACAAGTCGGAATAATTCATGGACCGCCTGGACGAGCTGACCATTTTCGTCTCCATCATAGAGGCGGGCAGTTTGATCAATGCCTCGCGCCGTCTGCGGCGATCACCGCCCGCCGTGACGCGGGCGCTCACGGCCCTGGAAGATAGCGTGGGGCTGCGGCTGGTGGAACGGACCACCCGCCGCTTGGCGCCCACCGAGGCGGGTACGGCACTGGCAGAACGCGCGCGGGCGCTATTGTCCGACTACGACTCGATGCTGGCGGGAATGTCGCACGCGCCGGTGCGCGGAGTGCTGCGTATCACCGCGCCGGTGCAGTTCGGCCGACGCCACGTTGCGCCCGTGGTGTCGGCATTCCTCAATGAATATCCCGAGGTTCGGATCGAGCTCACGCTCAATGACCGCAATCTTGATCTCATCGAGGAGGGGCTCGATCTCGCGGTGCGCATCGGTCCTCTGGCGGACTCGAGCCTGGTGGCCCGGCAAATCGGCAGCGTACGTCGAGTCGCCGTGGCAAGTCCCGGGTACCTCGAGCGCCGCGGCATTCCGCGCACGCCGCAAGACCTCACCAGCCACGACACGATATTCGGGAGGGCGCGCTCATCGGCGCGGGAATGGCGCTTCGGTCCTTCACCGCGAGGGCCCGTGGTGAGGCTGGCCCCACGTCTGCTGGTCGACGATGTCGAGGCCCAATTGCAAGCTGCACAGGCCGGCCGCGGCATTGCGCGCCCGCTCTCCTATCAAGTGACCGATGCACTGGCCGCCGGATCTCTGGTGAGAATTCTGCAGGACTTCGAGCCGGAGCCCCTGCCGGTATACCTCGTGACGCCGAGCCGCACCCACCTGTCGCCAAAGGTTCGAGCTTTTTTGGAATCGGCCATGAGCGCGTTTCGGGTCAGGGCTGCAATCGCGTGACGGACCACCTCGCATCCGTATTCTCGCGATCGCTGAGCGAGCGCGTCCAACGTGCCCGATCATGAATGCGGAACTCGCCTTCCACCCACAATTCCACGGCCTCCGGGAAGAGACGATATCCGCCCCAATGCGGCGGCCGCGGCACATCGACGTCGACCTGCCCGGGTTCATCCGTGCCCGGCCCCTGGTACGGAATCCCGAAGCGACGCGCGCTTGCGGCCACCGCGCCCACGAGAGCCTGGCGCGATGCCACCGGTTGACTTTGCTCGCTGGCCCAGGCGCCGATGCGGCTTTGCCAGGCGCGGGTGCGGAAATAAGCGTCATTCTCGGCATCGGACAAAGGTTCCACCGGACCTTCGGCGCGCACCTGGCGATGACGATGATCCCAGTGAAACACCACGGCCGCCCGGGCGTTGGCTTCGAGTTCCCGGCCCTTGCGCGATCGATAGTTGGTATAGAACAGGATGAAGCCGGGCCGCGGCTTGATTTCCTTGCAGAGCACGACGCGTGCCGATGGGTAGCCGCGGCCGTCCACCGTCGCGAGCACCATGGAATTGGGATTGGGCTGCGCCGCGTCGAGCTGGGCCTGCGCCAACCATTGCGCGGCAACGACCAGGGGATCTCCCGGCAGGGGATCGGGCAGGGTTTCCGTCCAAAATGTATTTATGCTGGTGCTCATTGGAGAATGTTAGCTGTGCCGCTGCCCTTGCGGTAGCCGTGGGCGGCCAGTACAAGAGGAACGGCAGAATTTGGGGACATGCGATATGAATCTTGATGAATTGCGATCGGCGCTGACGGATCTCGACGGCCAGTTGGTGGAACTGGTTGCGCGCCGTCAGGCGTTGAGCGAACAGGTGGCCGCCGTGAAGCGCGCCACCGGACGCGCCATCCGTGACTTCGGGCGGGAGCGCGACGTGATATTGAGGGGCCGCAACACCGCCTCGCGGTTGGGCGTGTCTCCGGACCTGGCCGAATCCTTGCTGCGGCAATTGATTCAATCGTCGCTCGCGACCCAGGAGCATGCCGGGGTCGCCGCGCAGGCGCACGGCAGCGGCAAGCGCGCGTTGGTGATCGGCGGGCACGGCAAGATGGGAGGCTGGTTCGCGGAATTTCTCGCCTCACAGGGATTTCATGTCGCCATTGCGGATCCCATGGGCGGCCTTCCCGGCTTTGCCACGGTCGCTGATTGGCAGACCGATCCCTTGGATTTCGACCTGATCGTGCTGGCGACCCCCTTGAGCGCGACCGCGGATCTGCTCGAGTTCCTGGCGAAACGCGCGCCGCGCGGCCTGATCTTCGATTTGGGCTCGCTCAAGACGCCGCTGCGTGCAGGGCTCGACGCGCTGGTCAAGGCCGGCTGCCGCGTGACGTCGCTGCACCCGATGTTCGGACCCGACACGGAGCTGCTGTCGGGCCGGCACGTGATTTTCATCGACTTGGGCGATCCCGGCGCGCTGCAGGAAGCACAGGAACTATTCGCGCCGACGATGGCGGAACGGGTCGTCATGGGTTTGGACGAACACGATCGCTTGATTGCCTATGTACTCGGGCTGTCGCACGCTCTCAACATCGCCTTCTTCACCGCCCTCGCCGACAGCGGCGAAGCGGCGCCGCGATTGGCGAAGCTGTCGAGCACCACATTCGACTCGCAACTGGAAGTGGCGAGCCGGGTCGCGGCCGAAAGCCCCGCTCTGTATTTCGAGATTCAAAGCTTGAACGATTACGGCGGCGAATCCCTGCTGGCTTTGCAGCAGGCGGTGGAGCGTCTGGTTGCCACCGTGAAGTCGGGGAATGCGGCAGGATTCACCGCGCTCATGAACCGTGGCCGGGCATACTTGGATGTTCGGGCGGCGGCGCGTGCGAGCTGATCGGGACCTCGGGGATGGCGGACATGGATGACCTCGCTCACGAGAACGAAGAGCTCAAGAAGCGCCTCAAGGAATTGACGGCAGAGGCCGCCAACAACGAGACCATCTTGAAGCGCACACAGGCGCGCGAATTGACGCTGCTGGGGGCCGACAGCCTGGCGCAGTTGCTGCGTGCCATGGTCGACGGATTGCGCGATTCCTATTCGCTCGACGCGGTCAGCGTCGTGTTGCTCGATCCTCAGCATGAGGTGCGCCACCTGTTGCTGGCCGGCGGCGACCGGCCCGAGGAATTCAAGCAGATCTTCTTCGTCGATTCCCTGGTCGGCCTCGCGCCGCAGTTGGCCGCGCTGCATAGACCCTGGCTCGGCCCATTCGTCGGGGCCGACCACCACCTCTTGTTCCCCGGCACTGCGAATCTCAAGAGCGCCGCGCTGGTGCCGCTCACCCGCAAGGACCGGGCGACCGGGGCGCTGTGCTTCGGCAGCCGTGAGCCGACGCGCTTCACGCGGCATCACGGCACGGATTTTCTGGCGCACCTGGGGGCGGTAGCCGCGGTGTGCATCGAGAACGCGGTGAATCGTGCCCGCCTGCTGCGCGCCGGCATCACCGACTTTCTCACGGGTTGGCACAATCGACGCTACCTGCAGCAGCGATTGAAGGAAGAATTGGCGCGCGCGCAGCGCCGCGGCGGCGTCATCGCCTGTCTGATGATCGACATCGATCGCTTCAAGAGCATCAATGATGGCTACGGGCATCTGGCCGGGGACAATGCGCTCAAAGAGATCGCGCATCGCGTTGAATCGCAGATTCGCAGCATGGACACGGCGGCACGCTTCGGCGGCGATGAGTTGGCCATTCTGCTGCCGGAGGCGAATGCCGCCGAGGCCGCGAAGCTGGCCGAGCGCATTCGCGAGGTGATCGCGGCCGAGCCGTTTGCGCTCACGGCGCAAATCGAACGCAGCTTGACGGTGTCGGTCGGCGTCGCGTCGATCGCGCCGGGACGCGACGAAACGGACTTGAAGGCGGTCGCCGACCGCCTGCTGGCGGACGCCGATGCGGCGCTCTATCGAGCCAAGGCTCTGGGCCGCAATCGCGTTCAGGTGGGCTCAGGCTGACGGCGGTCCGCAGGCCCGCGGCTAAGAAGTGATGCGCCGCTCGCGGCGCATCAGTATCAAGAACAAGGGCACCCCGATCAACGCGGTGAGGGCGCCCACGGGCAACTGCCGCGGAGCCGCGGCGATTCGCGCCAAGGTATCGGCCAGGGTCAGGAGCGTGCCGCCCAACAGAATCGAGGCCGGCACCACGATCCGGTGATTGGCGCCGGCGACCAGCCGCACGAGATGCGGCGTGACCAGCCCAATGAAGCCAATCCCTCCCGCCGTGGTGACCGCCGTGGCGGTCAGAGCGGCGGTCGCGCAAAACAGCGCGATTCGCGCCGGCGACAGCGCCAGCCCGAGAGCTTGCGATTCGACTTCGCCGCGGGCCAGGACGTTCAAACTGCGGGCGCCGGCGATGGCGAGGCCGCCGACGGCAGCGAGCAGGCACAGCGCGGCCGGCGAGAAGGACGCGAACGACAAATCGCCCATGAGCCAGAACAACATGCCGCGCAGCCGGGTCTCATCGCCCAGGGCAAGCATCAGGCTGACGATCGCGGTGCAGCCGGACGCCACCACCACGCCGTTGAGCAACAGTCTTTGCGGCGTCCAACCGCCCCGGGCATGGGCCAGCGCAAACACCAAAAGGGTTGCACCCAAGGCTCCGGTGCCGGCCGCCCAATCGACGATGAGGCCGCCAAAACCCAACAACATGGCCGCGAGCGCCGACACCGCGGCGCCGCCGGAGATGCCGAGCACATAGGGGTCGGCCAAAGGATTGCGCAACAGCACCTGCATCAGCACGCCGGCCAGCGCCAAGAGGCCCCCGGTGCTGAAGGCATTGAGGGCGCGGGGCAGGCGAAGCTCCAGAATGACGTCGCGCACCACCGAATCATGCCCCTCGAACAAGGCCGCCATCAGCGTATCCAGGCGTAACGGCGTGCTGCCGGTCGAGATGGCGAGCGCCAGGCTCAACAGTGCGGCCAACGCCAATAATAGGAGCAATCTGCCGGGTTTCATGTGCCGCGTACCATAGGGCCCCCGCGCGGCGACCACAAGCGGCCGGTGATATGGAACAATTGACTCAATGTCCCAGCCGCCCACGACCGATTACATCGACAAAGACGGGTTTCGTGCCAACGTGGGCATTGTGCTGACGCGTGCATCGCGGGAGGTGTTTCTGGGCGGCCGGGTCGGCGGCCGTGGCTGGCAGTTCCCACAAGGGGGGGTCAACCGCGGCGAAAGGGTCGAAGAGGCTTTGTTTCGCGAGCTCAAGGAGGAAATCGGTCTGGAACGCCGGGACGTCGAGGTGCTGGGTTCGACCCGCGGCTGGCTGAGGTATCGCCTGCCCCGGCAATATGTACGCGACCGCTGCATCGGACAGAAGCAACGGTGGTTTCTTCTCAGGCTCATCGGCGACGAATCGAAGCTGCGGTTCGATTCCACCGCCACCCCGGAGTTCGATCGATGGCGCTGGGCCGACTACTGGACACCCGTGCGCGAGGTCGTGTATTTCAAGCGGCGGGTTTACCTGCGGGCGCTCCACGACCTGGGCCAGCTGATGTTTCCCGAAGGATTGCCGCCCTATCCGGAGTGGTGGCCCGAAATCGAGGCAGCGAACTCCTGAGGCAGACAACTAGCCAGGTTTGACCACCGCCAGGAGCACGATGCCGATCAGCAGCAGCGAGGGCACCTCGTTGAAGGCGCGGTACCACTTGGCGCCGTGACGGTTGCGATCTTGCGCAAAATCGCGCATGAGCTTGTAGCAATAGCCGTGATACGCGACCACCAATAGCACCAGCAGCAGCTTGATCCGCAGCCATTGCATCGCAAGGTAGAGCGGGGCGGCGACCACCATCGCTGCACCCAATAGGAGACCCGCCGCAGCGCCCAGGGTCATGAGGGCGAATAAACGACGCTCCATGACCTTGAAGCGCTCGATGCTGATCGGGTCTCTGGCATCCGCGTGATACACATAGAGCCGCGGCAGATAGAACAGACCCGCGAACCACGCAATCACCGCGATGACGTGAAATGCTTTGAGCCAGAGCATCCGTATTCCTCCCCCGGCAACGCCGGCAAATGTAAAAACCTGTTTCAACGGCGCCGCTTCGTATAATGTCGCCTTACCCCTGCGAACCGCGCGGAATCGAGAATGGCGGACTATTTCGGAAAATTGGTCGTCAGATCGCATGCGCCGCGGCTTCGCGCGGTGTTGTTGAGTCTGGCCGTGCTGATCGCCGCCGCGGTATTGTATGCGGCATTCGAACTGGGCCGATACGACGCGGGGTATCGTGTCGTCGATTCCGTGCGCGGCGCATTGTCCGCAAGTGCGCGCATCCGCCAGCTCGAAGCCGAAAATGAGAAGCAGCGCACTCAGCTCGCCGGTGCAGAGGTGGCGCAGCGCGTCGAACGTGAGGGCTACAAACAGGTGTATCGCAGTCTCGGCGACATGCAGAGTCAAATCGCGCGCCTGAATCAAGACCTGTCGTTTTATCGCGGTCTGGTGCAGCCGGATTCGGTGATCCACGTGAAAGTGCAGCAGATGCAGATCGTGCCCGAGGCCGCGCCGGGGCAGTTCCGCTTGAAATTCGTGTTGATGCAGACCGGCAAGCCGGATGCCGTGGTGGCGGGCAGCGCCGCCATTGCCATCGATGGGCTGCTGCAGGGCAAACCCCTGAGCCTGAATCTAGCGCAAGTGACCTCGACCCGGCGCGCCAGCCTGGCATACTCCTTTCGCTACTTTCAGGATTACGATGAACCCATACAATTGCCGCAGGGGTTCGAGCCGACGCGGGTCGGGATGGAGATACGAAGCGGCAAGGACAGAGATCCCAGTCACAGCTTTCGACAGGCCTTCGTATGGAAGGCGCAGGGAATGTCGGTCGAGACCGAGGCCGGCGCCAATCCTGCGGGCAAGGGTGAGGTAGATGTTCAAACGGAATCAGAATAAGGGCGCGAAAATCGACACCTTGATCGGCGCCGAGACGCGCATCAATGGCGATGTGGAATTTGCCGGCGGCTTGCATCTCGACGGCTATATCAACGGCAACGTGAAGGGCACACTGGCCGCGGATACCTTGTTGTCGGTGAGCGAGTCCGGCTGCATTGAAGGATCGGTGATCGCGCCGAGCGTCATCCTCAACGGCATCGTCAAAGGCGACATCGAGGCAGGCGACCGCGTGGAATTGGGCGCAAAAGCGCGGGTTCTGGGCAATGTTCACTACACCCTCATTGAAACGGCCGTCGGCGCCCAAATTAATGGCAAACTGATCCACCGGGGGGTCAGCACGGCGAATTCGGGAACCGACACGGGTGAAACCGGTCGCAAAGAGAAGTCGGAACTTTGATCGGCCATCGGCCGGCGGGGTAGAATGGCCTTATGAATGCGACAACAGACTCCACACTTCAGGGCGATCTGGCCCCACCTCCACCGGACGTATTGGTCTTTACCGATGCCGCGGCAGGCAAGGTCGGGGAGCTGATCCGTGAAGAAGCAAATCCGAATCTAAAGCTGCGGGTATTCGTCTCGGGTGGCGGCTGCTCCGGCTTTCAATACGGGTTCACCTTTGATGAAAAGATCGAAGATGGCGATTTTTGCGTGGAAAACCACGGGGTGCAGCTGCTGGTCGACCCGATGAGCGCGCAATATCTCATGGGTGCGGAAATCGACTACAAGTAAGATCTGCAGGGCGCTCAATTCGTCATCCGCAACCCGAACGCCAAAACCACCTGCGGTTGCGGATCTTCATTCTCAGCCTAAGTATGACCGTGTAGATGAGCGGCGGTCGTGTCGTACCCGACGTGCTCGCCGCCGTCGATCTGGGCTCCAATAGTTTTCATATGGTCTTGGCCCGTCATTCGCACGGCCAACTGGTCATTCTCGACCGTCTGCGCGAAATGGTGCGTCTGGCCGCGGGCATGGGCGACAGCGGGCGCTTGGACGACGCTGCGACCGAACGTGCATTGCGCTGCCTCGAGCGCTTCGGGCAGAGGCTGCGCGCGATGCATGCCGACAGCGTCCGGGTGGTTGGAACCAACGCCTTGCGCCGCGCCAAGCGCAAGCGCTGGTTCTTGGAGCGCGCCCGCGCGGCGCTTGGCCATCCCATTGAAATCATTTCCGGATTGGAAGAAGCGCGGTTGATCTACTCCGGAGTGGTTCACACCAGTCCCATGAGCCCGGATAAGCGGCTGGTGATCGACATCGGCGGAGGATCGACCGAAGTCGTGATCGGCGAAGCTTTCAATCCCATGCTGCTCGAAAGCTTGTCGGTGGGCTGCGTCGGGTTGAGCACCACCTGCTTCGACGACGGCAGGATTTCCGAAAAACGCTTCGAGCGTGCGCGCACGGCGGTGCGGTTGGAGCTCGAACCCATTCATGAGGCCTTCCGCAAGCTCGGCTGGCTGCAGGCTTTCGGCAGTTCCGGGACGGTGCGCGTCATCGGCGACGTGCTTCGCCGGCTCAATCCGGAGTCCCCGCACATCACGCTGGAGAATCTGCGGATGCTCGCCGAGCGCGTGGTCGCCGCGGGTCATGTGGACGAGTTGGATCTCGAGGACGTGGACTCGGAACGCGCGGAGGTGTTTCCCGCCGGGCTCGCAATACTGCTCGAAGTGGTCGAGAACTTCGCCATCGACCGCGTGCGTGTGGCGGAAGGCGCCATGCGCGAGGGGCTGCTGTACGACCTCATGGGTCGCTTCACCAACGAGGACGCGCGCGTGCGCAGCGTGCGCGCGATGGAAATGCGCTATCACGTCGACG
>DATLVV010000313.1:0-5552 GCA_035577165.1 Steroidobacteraceae bacterium
CGTAGTGGGCGTCATCATGGATGGGGCTCAAGGTGAAAACCAGCGCCACGATGACGAAGTCGCCGCCGCCCTGCTTCGCCATGCGTGCGCAGGCCATGTTCGATTCTGCGTCGTTCATCGGGTCCGCGAGGCAGAAGCGCCGGATGCCGTTGCGCGCCAGTGTCCGGAATGCCAGCGCCATGAAATCGGGGCTGGCGGTTTCCCAGGAAATGAATCGGAAGCCGGTCGACATGAACTGCAGCGGCGTATTCGGCGTTGCCGCCGCCATCAGTCGAATCCGCTCCCATGGGTCTTCTTTCTTGTATCGCACCGCCACCCCCATGTGCGTCGAGGTGGTGAAATCGATGGCGCGAAAGCCGACGCGGTCCATCACCGGGGCAATGCTGAGGGTTCTCGCCGTATCTATACCTAAGGCCGCCCACAGGCACTGGTTGCCGTCACGCAGCGAGGTCTCGACCAATTGAATGTCAGCCATGGGCAGCACCGGTCTGGCCGCGCTCGGAGAGGTCCGGCCTGCGAGCATAGAGCCGCTCCACGAAGCCCGTATCCACGCCCCCGGCTTCAAATTCCGGATCGTCGAGCGCGGCCGCATGGAAGCCGAGATTGCTCTTGACCCCGCTGATGCGCGTGGCTGCGATGGCCGCGCGCAGCCGCGCCAGCGCGCCGGCGCGATTCCCGTCCCAGGCGATGATCTTACCCATCAGCGAATCATAGAACGGCGGAATGTTCGATCCCGGAACGATGTGAGAATCGACGCGAATCCCAACGCTTGCGGGCCATGACACATCGCGCACCCGCCCGGGACTGGGTTTGAAGTCATTGCGATGGTCCTCGGCGTTGACCCGGCATTCGATGGCGCACCCATCGATGCGGACTTCGGATTGGCGCAACCGCAGGCCGCTGCCGTCCGCTATGGCGATCTGCTCGGCGATGAGATCGATGCCGGTGACGGCCTCGGTCACCGGATGCTCGACTTGGATGCGCGCGTTCATCTCCAGAAAATAGAAGGCCTCGCGCTGCGCATCGACGATGAATTCCACCGTGCCGGCGCCGCGATAGGCAAGGCGTTCCGCGAAGCGCACCGCGGCCTGCTGCAGTGAATTACGCAGCCCCGCCGACAGGCCCGGGGCCGGCGTCTCCTCGATGAGTTTCTGATAGCGGCGCTGCACCGAGCAATCGCGCTCGCCCAGCTGGATGACCCTTCCGGCGCCATCGCCCAATATCTGCACTTCGACATGACGGCCACGGTCGACGTAGTGTTCCAGATAGATGCGGGCGTCGCCGAATGCCGCGCCCGCTTCGGCGGCGGCCATATCGAGCGCCGCGGGCAGGTCTTCGATCCGGTCGATGCGCTTCAAGCCGCGGCCTCCGCCCCCGCCCACCGCCTTGACCAGCAATGGCACCGCAATCTTCCGCGCCAGCATCTCCGCCTCCGCAGTCGAACTCGCCGCACCGCCGGGTACCACCGGCACATTGGCCGCCTCGGCTTCGGCGCGCGCGCGCAGTTTATCGCCGACCGCGGCGATCTGATCCGCCGTCGGGCCGATGAATATGATGCCTGCGGTTGCGCACAGCCGCGGCAGGGCCGCTCGCTCCGACAAAAAACCATACCCGGGATGAATCGCATCCGCACGGGTGGCCACGGCGGCATGCACGATGGCTGCGGCATTCAGGTAGCTATCCGCGGACTTGGCGGGGCCGACGCAGACCACGCGATCGGCCTGTCGTGCCGGCGCGCCGTCGCGGTCGGCTGACGAAACGGCCAGTACCGTTTCGATGCCGAGAATGCGGCAGGTTCGGATGATGCGCGCGGCAATTTCTCCGCGATTGGCAATCAGGATGCGGCGAATGGCCAATCAGGCGTCCACGCGTGCCCGCATCAGGACCTGGCCGAACTCCACCAAGGTCTCGTCCGCCGGCAGGATTTCCGTGACCACACCCTTGACGCCGGCCCGCACCGTATTCATCAGCTTCATGACTTCGATGATGGCGATGACGCTGTCTTCTTCCACCGCCGAACCGATTTCCACGAACGGCGCGGACCCGGGCTTCGGAGCCCGGTAGAAGGTGCCGAGCATGGGCGAGGTGATTTCCTTCAGGTTCTTGTCGACCGGACCCGCGGCGGCCGGCGCGGCGCTGCGCGCGCTCACCGCGCCTGCACGCGCGGCGGTCGCCACCGCGGCCTCGGATGGAGCCGATGCGGTCGCACTGCGCATCATGCCGCCGGAGGCCGAACGGCGCAGGGTCAACTTGACGCCGTCGATCTCGAGATTCAGTTCGTCAAACTTCGACTGTTCGACCAGACGCATGATTTCTGCGACATCTGCGGCGGTCAGGGTCACCGTTGTCCTCCAAAAATGCTCATGACATGCAGCAGCGGATCGGTGACCCGGGGCGCCGCCGCTTGATTGTCCTTGTTCGACCAAACCGTCTCAGGCCGGCTCTGCAGCAGCAGGATCTCTCGCGTGTGGCGGTCGATGGCCCACTCGATGTCCTGTGGCCGGCCGTAGTGACGCTCGATCTGTCTGCCGACGGCGCGCAGCGCCTGCAGTTCCTCGTCGGACAAACAGGCCTCGCGGCGCCGGGATTCCTCCACCGCCAGTTCCTCGACACCGCCCGCCGGTGCTTGCGCATGGCGGATGGCTTTGTCCGAGATGTCGCGCACCGAGATTTCGCCGGTGATCTTTCCCACCACCCAGCGATCCGGGGTCACTTCGCCGCTGACCAGCGCCGAACCCAAGCCCCAGGCTGCCTCAATGGTGATCACCGATCGATCGCCGCTCAGAGGACTGCGCGTAAACATCACGCCGGCCGTGCGCGCATCCACCATGGTCTGCACGACCACCGCCATGGCGACCGTCGATTCTGCAATCTTGAGCCGCCGTCGATAGCTCAGGGACTCGGCGGAATACAGGCTGCCCCAACAGCTGCGGATCTTGGTTAGCACCACATCGGCCTGAGAGACCCACAGGTAGGTGTCCTGCAGACCGGCGAAGCTCGCATCCGCTGAATCTTCGGTGGTTGCCGACGATCTCACCGCGACCGAAGGCGAAGCTCCCGACTCGCCCAGGCGTCCATACGCCTCGCGGATATCTTGCTGCAGATCTGCGGGCAGCGGTGCCTCTTCAATGCGCGCGCGCAGCTCGCGCGACACGGCCTCGATCGACGGCAAATCCTCCGCCGCGAGTTCCTCGACGCGCGCACGCAGCGGCGAGCGCCGTTCCAGTGCGTCGAGGAAACTGTCGAACGCCTCGGTGCGCACGACGAAGCCGGGCGGCACCGGAATGCCCGCCCGCTGCAGCTCGCCGAGGCTTCCGCCCTTGCCGCCCACCTTGGGGCGGTCGTCGAGACCGATGTCTCGAAACCAACTGATGTATTTCGCCATCCGGAGCCTATCTGAGTAATCCGCCTGCTCAGTGCAGCAACGTGACAATGCCCCGTCCGCCGTCGACCCGGATCCGCTGGCCATCCTTGATCTTCGAGGTGGCATTGCCGGTGCCGACCACGGCCGGCAGCCCGTACTCGCGCGCGACGATGGCGGCGTGGCTCATGGAGCCGCCGATGTCGGACACGGCGGCGCGAATTTTCTGAAAGATCGGTGTCCAGGTTGGATTCGTGACATGGCAGACCAGAATATCTCCCTGCTGCAGGCGTGCAATCTCTTCCACCGTCCTCACGATGCGCGCGATCCCTTCCACCACCCCGGACGATGCGGCAAATCCGCGCACTTCGTTGCTGTCCTTGCCTGCGCCCGCCGACAGCCAATTATCCAGGCTCTCGCGCGTGATCCCCCACAGCATCACGATGGCGGGATCATCGATGACGTCCGGAATGGGTCCGAGCGCCGGCGGGGTTTCGTGCTTGGCCCACTCAGCGATCGCCTCCCTGCGCTCAGCGACGATGGCCGGCCAATGGGCCGGACCTCGCGGTTTGGAGCCGCTCGACCAGGAATTCATCAGGTCGATGATGGCCGCCTCGAGTTCGTAGTGCGTGAGATGAAACACATCCTCGGCCTTCGCAAAGAAACCGTGCGCCGCGAGCAGCGCGCCGAAGCTGCGGATCTTGTTGAAGAAGAGATTCGTGTACCAATGTTCGCAGTAGAACTTATGTCCTTCGACATAAGGGAACACCCGGTGCGCCAGGGTGATCATCTGATCGTAGGCGGCGCGTTCCTGGTCGTTGGCGAGAAGTTCGCGATAATCCGCGATCAGCTGGGTGCGTTCATCGCGCAGCCGCTCAACCTGGCGGTCCAAGGATACGCCGTCGCGCACACTGCGCATGTAGCCCGGCAGCGAGGAAAACGCCATGGAGAGATCGTCATTCCAGCTGCGGTGGTAGTGATAGAAGCCGTCGCCGACATTGATGTTGAACCAGGGATCGCGCGAGATCTGCAGTTCCTCGAGCCAGCGGCGACCCGGTTCGCCCGACGCGCGCAGCGATCGCATGACGTCGTCGACCGAGGCACCCTGCGGAAAGTGCGCATCGACTTCAAGTTCGACCGCGCAGCGGGCGAGGCGTCGCAATTCATCATCGGGGCGGAAGATTTCCGCGTCGATTCCCGCCACCATCCGGGCGATTGTCTGGTCGGTGATTTCCGGGAACGCTTTTTTACAGAAGCCGAAAAAAGTCAGGTAGGCGCCGTAACCCAGCAGCAGAAACTCGAAGTGGTGGTGCCACATGCGGAAATAGCCTTCCATCGTCTTCTGGTAGGTCACCAGCAAGTCGTGGTTCGAGGCAATGCCGCGGCCCGCGTGCACATGCTCGAGCGGCTCGAACTCAGGGAGTGTCGGATCAGGCAGGGCCGTTGCCTCGCCGATCAGCTTCAGCATCTTCTGCTTCCATTGCGCGTACAGCGATTCCCAGTTCTCATAGTAGTAGAAGGCGCGTTTTTGAAATTCGACCGTGCGGCGCTCGATCTCCTTGGGATCGGTGACCGCGTTGCCGCCGATGTAGACCCGGCCATTGATGATGCGGTGATCGATGCCGAGGGTGGTCGGCAGACAATGCACCCGGGTGTTGGCCGCGCCCAGCGCGCAATAGGCTGCTTCCGCCGTCACCATGTCGAATGCGGACATGGGCTCGGGAAAGTGCATGGAGTTGTAGAACCAGAATTTCTGGTCATCGGTCTTTGAAAACTGAATATGGTAGGGGTAGGCCGCCTGTGCCCGTTCGGTGCCCGGCACCACCTTCACCGAGCTGGGCAGTGGAAATTCCCGCGGCTTAAGCTGCGCATTCATGGTGCACTCCCGACCGACATGCGATGATTTTCATCTTTGGCATTCAAGAATCAAGTGACCCAGCGCCGTGTTGGACGCGGGCACATGATAGAAACGATACACCTGCCTGACCCGTTCACTGAGCGCGCCGCGCATGATCAACCACATCACGAGTTCAATGCCTTCCGATCCGGACTCGCGCAGGAACTCGAGCGGCGTAATGTTCGTCAAAGCCTCCGGATCCGACACCAGCAGGTCGAAGAAGCGGGCATCGAAGGCCTTGTTGATGAGCCCTGCCCGCGGACCCTGCAACTGGTGCGACATGCCGCCGGTGCC
>DATLVV010000314.1:0-15483 GCA_035577165.1 Steroidobacteraceae bacterium
GGCGGATTGATGCTCACTCTCGCGTTCCCGAAGACTGCCGAAGTCTGCAAGTGTAGCGGAACACCTTCGCGGACCCGCGAAATATGCAATTTTGGGGCTTAATTTCAGCGTCGGTCTGCCGATAGACCTATATCGCGGAGCTACCCGCGTTTCGCGCGTCAACATGCTGGCAACCTATAACCCATCGCTGGTCGCGCTTTCCATCGCCGTCGCCATTTTGGTCTCCTATGCCGCATTGTCGCTGGCTGCGCGCGTGGCGGCCGCCGAGCCAGGCCATGTCCGCTTCTGGGTCGCCGGCGGAGCGGCCGCCATGGGGACCGGCATCTGGTCGATGCACTTCATCGGCATGATGGCCTTCTCCCTGCCCATTGCATTGCGGTATGACATTGCGGACACCTTGGTCTCGCTGGCGGTGTCCATCGTGACCTCCGGCTGCGCCTTGTGGATCGCCGGCGGTGTGCAGCTCGGATGGCGGCGTCTCGCGGCCGGCTCCCTGTTGATGGGGACGGGCATCTGCGCCATGCACTACTCGGGCATGAGCGCAATTCAAATATTGCCGATGATCGTCTACGACCCGCTGTTGGTGGCAGCCTCGGTGATCATCGCGGTGGCGGCGTCCTTCGCGGCGCTGTGGCTGGCGTTTCACCTCCGCAATGGCCGCTCCTGGCAGATGGTGATCGGCAGGCTGACGGCGGCACTGGTCATGGGCGCGGCCATCAGCGGCATGCACTACACCGGCATGGCGGCTTCGCGATTCAGCCGCGATGCGTTCTGCATCGGCGGCGTGCCGATCGACAGCCAATGGCTGGGAATGGTGGTCGGACTGATCACCGTGGCGCTGCTCGCGATCGCGCTGGTCACGGCGGCTTTTGACGCGCACCTGCAATCGCGAACCGCGGCCCAAGCGCAACGCCTGCAGGAACTCAACGCGGAACTGCAGCTGCAGGCGGCGAAAGCACAGGCCAGCGAAGAGCGCCTGCGGAAGATATCCGACAACATCCCGGCCATGATCGCGTACTGGGACCGCAATGGCATCTGCCGCTTCGCCAATAAGGCGCACTTCGAACGCTTCGGGCTCACTCCCGAGCAGCTGGTCGGCATGTCCATGGAGGAAGTGATCGCCTTCAGGCGCGCCAGCAACAAGCGCATCAGCGAGAACCTGCGCGCCCGAATCGCGGCCGCGCTCAGGGGCGAGCGCCAGCTGTTCGATCAGAGCAGCAGGGGCGCGGACGGCACCGTGCGGCACTGGCAGGCGGAATACCTGCCGGACTGGAGCGGCGGCGAGGTGATGGGATTCTATGCACTGATCGTCGATATCACACAACGCAAGATCGCAGAAAGCCGCCTGGCGACGACCAGCCGCATGGGGGAGATCGGCGGCTGGGAACTTGACCGCGGCGCATCCGGTCCCGTTTGGTCCGACATGGTCTATCGGATCCACGATCTTCCCGTGGGGGAATTGCCGTCGCTGGAATCCGCGCTCGATTTCTATCCGCCCGAATCCCGCGACATCGTGGCCGGCACCGTGGCAGCCGCATTCGAACAGGGCACGCCGTTCGATATCGTGGTGCCGTTCGTGACCGCCACGGGACGCCAACGATGGGTGCGCTCCATCGGTGAACCGCAAATGGTGAACGGCCGCTACACGCGCATTATCGGCGCCTTTCAGGACGTGACCGAAGCCAGGCAGGCCGAGCAAAGCCTGCGGGCCGCCAAGGAGGCCGCCGAGGCGGCGAATCGCGCCAAGAGCGAATTCTTGGCCAACATGAGTCATGAAATACGCACGCCGCTCAATGGCGTCATCGGCATGACCGGATTGCTGCTCGACACGCCGCTCGGCGCGCAGCAACGCGAATACGCGGAGATCGTGCGCTCGAGCGGCGAGTCCCTGCTCTCGCTGATCAATGACATCCTCGATTTCTCGAAAATAGAGGCCGGCCGGCTCGACCTGGAATCGATCGACATCAATATTCAAAGCCTGGTCGAAGACACCATTGACGCGGTGGCGCTGCGCGCGGCGCAGAAGCGCCTCGAACTGCTGGTGGACATCGACCCTGCGACGCCGCGTGCTTTTCGCGGCGACCCGATGCGCTTGCGGCAAATTCTTTTGAATCTGTTCAGCAATGCGATCAAATTCACCGAGCGCGGCGAGGTGACCTTGAGCTTGAGCGCCGCGGCCGTCGGTGGCAAAACCCAACTGTTGTTTGCCGTGCGCGACACCGGAATCGGCATATCCGCCGACAGGGTCAACAACCTGTTCGCTCCGTTCATTCAGGCGGACAGCTCGACCACCCGGCGATTCGGCGGCACCGGATTGGGGTTGTCCATATCCAAGCGTCTGGTCGAAGCCATGGGCGGCACCATCGAGGTCAGCAGTGTCCCCGGGCAGGGATCGACCTTCACGTTCGCTGTCTGTCTGCAGCAAAGCGACGCGCCCGTGGCGAGCGAAGTGGCCAATCAGCTCGTCGGCCTGCGTGTGTTGAGCGTCGTCCGTCACCCCAGCAGCCGGCGAATTCTCGAGCGGCAATTGAGCCCGGAAGGCTGCGACCTGACCTTTGCCGCCACGGCGGACGAGGGACTCGCGCAGTATCGCGAGATGCTGTCCGCCGATCGGCCGCCGGCCGCCATCATCGTCGATTACGAGCTCGGTGAGCGTGGCGGAGCGTGGTTTGCGGCCACGATCCGCGCCTCCGGCGCCCCACCGTCCCCGTTGATTCTGCTGACTTCACTGTCGACCTCGCTCACCGACTCCGACCTGCAGCTGTTCGACCGCATCGTCACCAAACCGGCGAAGACCATCGTGCTGGTGCGCGCGCTGGCCGAGCTCTCGCAGGGTGGCGGACCCAGCATCGCGGCGGGCGACGGCGCCCCGCTCGCACTCGCATTGTCGGACATGCGGATCCTGTTGGCGGAGGACAATCCCGTGAATCAAAAACTCGCCACGCGGCTCTTGCAGAGACTCGGAGCGGAAGTTCAGGTCGCGGCCAACGGCCTCGAGGCCGTGCAGGCACTGCGTACCGCGGACTTCGACGCCGTGCTGATGGATTGCCAGATGCCCGAAATGGACGGTTACGAGGCGACCCGGCAGATCCGCAGCACAGAAGCACCGGTGAGAAATCCCAATATTCCGGTGATTGCGCTCACCGCGCATGCGCTCGCGACGGACCGCACCCGGTGCTTGGCCGCGGGAATGAACGATTATCTCACCAAGCCGATCAACCCCATCGCCCTTCAGCAGGCGTTATCCCGGGTGCTGCCCGCGCCGGCCGCGCGCGCGGAACATCCCGTCGCCGCGGCCCAGGGCCTCTTCGATGAAGCGGCCTTGCTCGCGCGGACCGACAACGACCGGGCCTTTGCACGCGAATTGATCGAATTGTTCGTGCGCTCGGCGGGCGCCACTCTCGCGCAGCTGGACGATGCCGTGCGCGGCGCAGCGGAGCCTGAAACCACCCGCAAACTGGCGCACAGTCTCAAAGGATCTGCGGCAACGGCCGCGGCCGCCGCCTTGGCGGCCGGCGCCGCCGATCTGGAACGAGTGGCCGGGAGCCGGCAGGAGGCCGCCGCCTTGAGTTCGCTGCACGCGACATTCGCGCTGACCATGGCCGAATGGACGCGGCTCGAGTGGCTGGCCCGCGGCAGCGCTGAGGAGCCACTGCCGGCCGCTCGCGGCGAGCGCGTCTAGGGGACGCCGTAGGGTCGGCCATCGGCGCGCGTGAAGCCCACGCGGCCCTTGGGTGCCCTCAAATCGATGTCCGGGTAAGTCACTTCATCGTGCTCGGCGCGCCGCGACCCGACCTCCAGGTAGAGTGCGTCTTGGCCGCTGCGGTTCTGCAGTTGGTGGCCATCCGGGGTCCCCCCTTGAAAGCCGGCGCAGTCCCCGGCGCGAAGGATTTCCTCGCCGTCGTCGGTGACCAGCACGAGTTCACCCTCCAGCACATAGATGAATTCATCCTCGGCGCTGTGCCAATGGCGCTGGCTCGACCAGGCACCGGCGGGGAGGCGGGTGAGATTCACGCCGAATTGCGTAAGCCCCGCGGCATCCCCCAGGCGGCGGCGGACGCGCGCCGCGCACGGTACATCGTAGGGCGGCGGATACAGGGAACCGGTGACCGTCTTGGCCGAATTCAGATCGACTTTCTTGGGCATTCTCGTCTCCCGCCGGCCGCCTATTTACGGCGCGCCGGCCGTGCGGTTGAGTTGCGAATCACCAATTCGTGCGCGAGCAGCTGCCGCGGAATGCGCTCCGGCCAGCCATTGCGACGCGGCTCCAGCTGGATGATCAGATCCGCTGCAATCCTCGCCATCTCGGAGACGGGCTGGCGTACCGTGGTCAGCTCGGGCCAAATCATGCTGGCGACCGGAGCGTCGTCAAATCCGGCCACCGATAACTGGCCCGGCAGGTCCAACCCGATCTTGCGTGCCATCGAGATCGCCGCTGCGGCCATGTCATCGTTGCTGGCGAAAATCGCGGTCGGCGGCGCTGCTGCGCGCAACATTCGTTCCGCGCAAAGCAGGCCGTCGCCGAATACGAAGTTGCCGGTTTGCACCAAATCGGAGTCGATCGCTAGCTGGCGATCGCGCATCTCGTCGACGAATCCGCGATAGCGCTGTTCGGTGGCGCCATGTTCGGGTCTGCCCAGCATGAAACCGATCCGGCGGTGCCCGAGACTCGCCAAATGCGAGGTGATCTGCCGCGCCGCTGCATAATCGTCGATGCCGATGGACGGGGTCCTGCTCAGGTGATTCTTCGGCGCAATTCGGACGATCGGAATCGACGCCTCATGCAGCTTTTTCAGAACGACCGGGTGATCGCTCAGCGGCGGCAAGAGGATGACCCCTTCCAGACGCAGCTGGCCGAGCAAGGTATCGATCTGCCGGTCGATCATGGGACTGTCCACGTCCCAGGGCTCGACCATCAAGTGCAGGCTGGACTCGCGGCAGCGCGCCACGGCACCGGCCTGAAATTCGCTCAAGTAGTCGCCGGGCTTTTCGCAGAACAGTCCGATCAGGAAGGAGCGGTTGCTCGCCAATCCGCGGGCATTGAGATTCGGCCTGTAGTTGAGCGTTTCGATGGCCTCGAGGATGCGCGCGCGGGTGTCGGACCGGACTCGCGGCTCGTTGTTGATGACCCTCGACACGGTCTTCGGCGAGACCTTGGCGAGATCTGCCACCTCCTGAATGGTGACCGATGCCGGGGGAATATTGATGGCCATAAACCTCGATAGTTTTGCCTATAGTAGCGATTCGCCCAACTCGGCGCGCTGGATTACCTTCAGATCGTTCCGGGACACTTGGTCGCCGTGCTCGAGCTCCTTCGAACCAGGGCCGCCTCCGAGATCGTGAGGCCGAAGCGGCCCGAGGTCTCGATGGCGAGCGGCACTTCGACGCCGGCAAGGTCGGCGCCCGCTGCGGTAAAGCAGGACAGCGGAATCGACAAGGTCCGCCAATCCCCCGGCGGCGAGTTCTTGAACTCGCGCGTCACATCCAGCATGGCGCCTCCCGGTATCCCGCAGAGCGGGTCGGTGCATCGCAGGCCCACGGCGACGTTGCGCTCGGGTGCCCGGTCGACGCGATAACGCAGCTCGAGCGCAACGCCCTGCTCCGCCTGCGGCCGCAGGTCACCGGCGCGCCCTGAGATCTTGTAAAGGCTGCTCCGGGTGCCATTCCAGACGGCCGCGCTGCCGTCGCTGGCCGCAACGGCCGCGACACCGCCGCCCGGGCTCTCTTGACGCGCGGTGGTGAGATGCACTTCGACGCCGGCGTCGGCGACGAACACGGACCATGGCGCAGTGACGTGGCCGGCATGAAACAGGCTTCCCGGCGGCGCCGCCCACTGCGGCGGGATGCGCGGATCTTCCGGCAGCAGCGTCGAATCGACCGTGCTGCCATAGTCGAGCCCCCAGCCGCGGGCGAATTGGTCGCCGGTGGATTTCCCGGCAGCATCGAACGTGACCGGCATGGCGGTCTGCGGCCAAGAAAATGCCAGGCGGCCGGTGAAATCATGGCGCTCGGCGCCGGCGAATAGCACGTCGGCCACCCCCTCGCCCTCGCTTCCCGGCAGCCAAGCAGCGACGAATGCGTCCGATGCATTGATCCACGGGTTTACCCACATTGGCCGCCCCGACAGGAACACCGCGACCGTGGGCACGCCCTGGGCCCGCAATCGCCGCAGCAACTCGAGGCTGCGGTGCTCGTGGGGTGAGAATTCCAGGGTTTCGCGATCGCCCTCGAATTCAGCATAGGGGCCTTCGCCGAAGACCACGATGGCGGCGTCGGGTTTGTCGGTAAATCGACCCTCCTTGCTCAGCACGGCCGTGCCGCCGCCCGCGGCCACCGCCGCTTGAATACCGCCGAAGATGGACGTGGCGCCGGGAAAATCCGCGTTGCTGTTGCGATCTCCCTGCCAATCGATGGTCCATCCCCCGGTCTGCGCGCCGATCGAGTCCGCCGCCTCTCCCGCGACCAGTATTTTCGCGCGCGGATTCAGCGGCAAAGTGTGGCGATCGTTCTTCAAGAGGACCAGGGACTTGCGCACGGCTTCACGCGCCAGCGCGCGATGCGCGGTGCTGCCGAGACGCGTGAAATCGCCGGCATCGCTGCGCTGTTTCGGCGCGGCACGCCGGAACAATCCGGCGATGGTCTTGACGCGCAAGATGCGCCGTACCGCATCGTCGACGCGAGCCTGCGGAATCTCCCCGGAGCGTGCCTGCACGAGGGTGTTCTTGTACAACTCGCGCCAGCTGTCCGGCGCCATCAACATGTCGACGCCGGCGAGTATCGCCGCCGCGCATTTGTACTTGGTGCAGCCCGGAATCTGTTCGTGGGCGTTCCAGTCGCCGACCACGAAGCCCTCGAAGCGCAGCTGTCCCTTCAGGACGTCGGTCAACAAATAATGATTGGCGTGCATTTTCACGCCATTCCAGCTGTTGTAGGAGGCCATGACGATCAATGCGCCGGCCTTGACCGCCGCCACATAGCCCGCCGCGTGCACTGCGCGCAGTTCCGACTCCGGCATGACGGCCTCGCCCTGGTCCCTGCCATTCTGGGTGCCGCCGTCGCCGAGGAAATGTTTGACCGACGATAGCGTGCGTCCCGGCGTCATGAATTGCGCCGTGTCCCGTTCCCCTTGCAGCCCCGTGACCATCGCAGCGGCGTAGGCAGCGACCAACTCCGGCGATTCCGAATAACTCTCGTACGAGCGGCCCCAACGCACGTCGCGCGCCACGGCGACGGTGGGCGCAAAGGTCCAATCGATGCCCGTGGTCGCCACTTCCTCGGCGGTTGCCTGACCGATGCGGTGGATCAGATCGGGATCGTGCGCGGCTCCCAAGCCGACGTTGTGCGGATATATGGTGGCGCCCACCACTTTCGCATGCCCGTGCACGGCGTCGACGCCAAACAAAATGGGAATGGGCGCGTGCGTCGCACTGGTGGCCGTGAGCGATGCACGGAAAAAGCTGTCCGTCAGATCGAGCCATGCCTGCGGCGTGGTGCGCACATTGTCGCCGGGTGCGGCACCGCCGCCGGCGAGAATCGAGCCCAACTTGTAGGTGCGCAGCTCCGCCGGCGAGATCGATGCGATGTCGGCTTGAATCATCTGTCCGACCTTCTCCTCCAAAGTCATATTGGCCAAGAGCTGCGTGACAAACGCCTCGGTCTCAGGCGTAGGCAAAGCATGCGCGGCGGCGGACCAAAGTTCAGGATGTACACTGGCGGGAGTGTTCGGCGGCGACGCCGCGCCTCCGGAACCGGACAACAACACTGCAGCCGCGGCTAAGGCAGGAACCTTCGACACAGATTTCTCCGTTGACCTACTGCGTTCATCACAAAAACGTTATAAGTATTTGTAAATTTTATGCTTTTAGATTATTCAGACCCGGGGTCCACAGTGCCGCAGCCTTTCCGGCGACCCGCAGCCTTGGATTAGATGGAAAAATGTCAGCGCTGTCAAATAATCACTCCTTCGGCCTGCTCGGCCTGCTCGATTGGGTGGTCGTGGCCCTGTATGCCGGCGGCCTGATGCTCCTCGGATTGTTGATGTCGCGCCGACGGATCGCGCCGGTGGATTATTTTCTCGCGTCCAGAGCGAGCCACTGGCCGGTTATCGGCCTGGCCTTGCTGGCCTCCAACATGTCCTCCACGGCTTTGGTGGGATTGGCGGGTGGTGCGTATGCCATCGGCATTTCCGTTTACGACTATGAGTGGTCCGCGGTCGTCATCCTGGTGTTTTTCTGTGTGTTTTTGCTGCCCTCCATCATCCGCAGCCAGACCTACACCATGCCGGAATTCTTGGAGCGGCGTTACGACCGCCGGGTTCGGCTGTACTTCGCAATTCTCACGCTGTTTCTCAATATTTTCGTCGATTCGGCCGGGGTGCTGTACAGCGGTTCATTGGTCTGCGAGCTGCTGTTTCCCGGCTGGCCGCTGTGGCTGATCGTCGCCCTGCTGGCGGGCACGGCGGGCCTGTATGCCACCTTGGGCGGCCTGCGATCGGTGATCTACACCGAGGCGGTCCAAGCCGTGGTGTTGATGGTCGGTGCGCTGATGATCTCGATCGGTGCCTTCAGCCGTGCCGGTGGTTGGCACGCGGTCATGCAGGGCGTGGCGCCGCAGGCGCTGTCGCTCATCCGGCCCATCGGCGATCCCGGCGTGCCGTGGCCCGGCTTGCTGTTGGGGATTCCCTTGTTGGGATTTTATTACTGGTGCACGAATCAATCGATCGTGCAGCGCATGCTGTCCGCCAAGAACATCGATCACGCCCGCTGGGGCGCCCTGTTCGCCGCACTGCTGAAGCTGCCCGTGCTGTTCTTGATCGTGCTGCCGGGAACCTGCGCCTTGTTGCTCTATCCGAAGCTGCCGCATGCGGATCTCGTCTATCCGAATTTGATCCTGCGCCTGCTGCCGACCGGCCTGGTGGGATTGGTGGTCGCCGGATTCGTGGCGGCGACCATGGTGTCGATTGCCTCGATGCTGAATTCAGCATCGACCTTGATCACCATGGACGTCATCAAGCAGATCAAACCCGATCTGTCGGACCCGCAGGTGGTTCGGGTGGGGCGCATCAGCACCGTGGCGCTGTTGCTGGTCGCAGTTGCCTGGGCTCCGCAGCTGCAGCTGTTCCCATCGCTTTGGCAATACCTGCAGGCCGTGCTCGCGTATGCGGTCCCGCCGGTGGTCGCGCTGTTTCTCGTGGGCATGTTCTGGCGCGGAGCCAACGCGAACGGTGCCGCGGCAACCATGCTGTTGGGTTCGCTCGCCGGCCTCGCTCTGTTCATGATCAATGTGACGTTTCGCTGGACCCACTTTCATTTTCTGTACGCGGCGCCGATTCTCACCGGGTTCGATGCGGCGATACTGATCGGCGTCAGCCTGCACAGCCGCGCAACCGCCGCCGTTTCGGAAACGGTTTCACCGTGGAAGTTTGATTTCAGCCGGGCCGAGCAACTGCGTCTGAAACTCGCTCCTCGATGGCAGGACTATCGTGTGCAGGCGGCGCTCCTGCTGGCGCTGACCGCGGCCATCGTGATCGCCTTTCGCTGACAGCGGGCGCCGGCGGCGGAGCGATTGGACATAACGTCGCGACGTTGCGGCTTAAGATTAATCGGCGCCGGCCGACTACACCTCTATAACGGCCATAAGCCTTTGCCGCAGGATTGAGTCCATGTCTCATGCTTCCGTGCCTACCTACCAATCCGGCACCCGATCCGTACCGGCAAACACCGCCGGAACACCGCCTGAAACGCGCGCCGCTGCGCTGGATTTTCTGGCTCGTTTGGCGGCCGAAGTCTCCAAAGGCATCGTGGATCTGCCGTGCTTCCCCGATGTAGTGGTTCGAATTCGTCAAGCGTTGGCAGATCCTTCGACGACCCCCGAAAAGACAGTGACCATCGTCGGCAACGAGCCGCGCCTGGCGGCGCGCCTGCTGCAAATGGCCAACTCGGCCGCCTTCAATCCTTCCGGAAGACCGTTGACGGACCTACGGTCCGCGATCACCCGCCTCGGCTACCAAGTGGTGCAAAGCGCCGCGGTCGGTTATGCGGTTCAGCAGATGAAATACGCGGGTCCGCTGCGCTCCATCGCCAAACCTTTGAGCGAGTTGTGGAAGGAATGCGTTTCGGTGGCATCGGTCAGTCAGGCTGTGGCCAGACGCACCACGGTCAGTCCGGATGAGGCTTTCCTGACCGGATTGCTGCACGGCATTGGACGCCTGTACATCATGGTGCGCGCGATGGGCCACGCGGCGGAGTTCGGCAACGATCAAGTCTTCCTGGACATGGTCTCCGACTGGCATGCGCCGATCGGCAAGGCGGTGCTCGAGAACTGGGGCTTCGCCGAGGAGATGTGCAACGCCGTCGGTGAACAACACGACTACGATCGCCGCTGGATCCGCGGCGGCGAGCTATCCGACATCCTGATCGCGAGCGTCGTGCTCGCCGCAGCCATGAAGAATCCCGTCTTGCCGGCCGATACCGCGGAGGGCATCAGCGCGTTTCAACACCTGGGTCTTACCGTGCCGGACTGCGACGGAATACTGGCCGATGCCAAGGTTCAGCTCGGTTCGCTGCACGACGCCCTCGGCGGTTGATCGCGCCCGGGGAGCCTAAGGATCCTGAGGGACGGGATCCTGAGGGGCAGGCTCCTGGGGCTTGGAGTGTTCGGGGGTCAGCCCGCGGCAGCCCACGCCTTCACCGCAGACTTGATTGACGGGGCACACCATCGGCGTTCCCTTGACGCAGCCGCGCGCGTCGGCATCCGCCGAGCGCGGCGCGCATCGCTCGTGTCCGTTGCACATTCGCTTGTCGTCGCAGTCTGCGTCGCTCTTACAGGTCAAGGCCGCCGGATCCCGGTCGGTGGTCGCGAGTTCGCCTTGCCGGGCGATGGTGCCGGATAACGTGGTGTCGAGCAGCCGCTCCGGCGACTCCTTGGTCGAAGGCACCTGGACATCGGCAGACACGATCTCCAATCCGCGCGCCAGAGGACTGGCGCTGCGATAGTACAGGCTGAAGCGCAGCACGCTGGCGGGTTCCAGCGGATCGCTCAACTTCACCGGGATTACATGGGTTGAGTCGCGCGGCCACGCCTCGCCGTTGACCAAGGGCAGGCGCCTCACGCTCTTGCCGGCCTCATAAATGCGCAATTCCAAGGAACTGCCGGCGCTCAACTCTTCGGCACCGGTGACGATGTGGACCTCGAGGCGGGACACCGGTATCGCGAATGCGCTGGCGGCCCCCAGCATCCCAATCAACAGGATCGGCCCAACCAATGTCGGCAGGTGTAATTTCACGGCACCTCCTCCCGGTAATGTGAATGCTCGGCCTATCATAGCCGATCCTCGGCAGACGCTCGCACTCCGGATGCAGCTGTATTTCTTACACGACAACTGTGTCGCGTTATGTATAACGCGATTCAATCGCCCTGCTTGTAGACCCTGCCTTCCTTCATCACGAACCGGACGTTTTCGAGTTCGCGGATGTCGGCCAGTGGATCGCCGCTCACGGCGATGATATCCGCCGACTTGCCGGCCGTGATGGAGCCAAACAGCTCCGGGTGACCGATGAGGTCCGCGGCATTGACGGTGGCCGACTGTATGGCCTGCATCGGCGTCATCCCATATTTCACCATGAACGCGAATTGCCGGGCGTTGATGCCGTGCGGACACACGCCCGCGTCGGTGCCGAAAGCCATCTTTGCCCCGGCGCGCACCGCCTTGGTGAAGTTGCGTCGCTGCGCCTCCGCCAGATCGCGGTCATGCTGCAGAAAATCGGCCGGCGTGTTCGCGGATGACTGGATGCACTCCTCGTCATAAATATCCATGTCCAGGTAGGTTCCATGCTGCTTCGCCAGGGCGATGCCTTCATCGTCGATGAGGGTGGCGTGCTCGATCGACGCGGCGCCGGCGCGAATCGCATTCTTGATGCCTTCGGCGGCATGCGCGTGCGCTTCGACACGGAGGCCGAAATTCGCCGCCTCCTCCACCGCGGCGCGCAGTTCCTCGGGAGTGAATTCGATCGACTTCGGATTGCTGCCATGAGTGAGAACGGCGCCCGTCGACAGGATCTTGATGTGATCGGCGCCCCGGTGCGCGAGTTCGCGGACCTTTTGCCGCACCTCCCAGGGAGAGTTGGCCACGCCGAAGCGCAGATCCAACGGCAACTCGATGTCCGGCGGCAGGCCCGTCATCGCGCCGGCACCCTCGCTGATGGTGACGTAGGCACCTGCCACATACATGCGCGGCCCGATGATGATGCCGCGCTCGATGGCATCGCGCATTGCCACGTCGTTGAACGCGCGATACACGCCGACGTCGCGCACGGTGGTAAATCCGGCGAGCAATGTGACACGCGCATTGGGAATGGCCGCATAGGCGGTTTCGACGGCACTGCGTTGCAGAACATTGAGCGGTTCCGCGTCGGCGAGATCGGCCAAGTGGGTGTGGCAATCGATCAGGCCCGGAAGGACGGTCATCTTCGACAGGTCGATGATCTTGGCGCCATCCGGAATGGCCGGATTGGCGCCGACGGTTTCGATTTTGGTGCCGCGGACAAGAATGATCTGGTTCGAGAGCATCTTCCCCGACTGCACGTCGATGAACTTGCCGGCGCGGATGGCGGTGACGGGCGCCGCCGCCGATGCGGGAGCCGGGGCGCCGACCGCCGGCAGAGCCGCGGCCAGCAACGCAAGAAGCAAACCCAGGATCGGAAACGAGCCTGGGATCGGCAAATAAATTTTTTGCTGCACAATGTCCTCGAATCGATCATGGCGAGCGCCGCCGCTGCGAAGCTGCGCGATCATAGACCGCGGCCGGGGCGAATTGCTACTATTTTTCGATCGTTCAATTAGGAGCCCATCCGGGTAATTCCCGCGGCCGCGACCGGCTCTTGCTGGGTGATGCAGTGAATGCCGCCGCCGCCGCGAAACAAGTCCCGCAGTTCGAGAGACACCACTTGCCGCTGCGGATACGCGCGCCGCAGAGTATCGACGGCCGCGGCATCTTCGGCGATCCCGTAGGCAGGCGCAATGACGGCGCCGTTCGCCAGGTAAAAATTCACATACGAACGGCAATACAGATCCTCGCCGGCGGGCACTGCCGTGCGCGGCGCCTCGACGATGGGCAACAGCTCAAATCGACGCCCCCGCGCGTCTGTCTCGGACTCCAGCACCCTGCGGTTCTCCGCCATGATGGAGAATCTCGGATCGGACGGATCCGCGACGGTTTCGCAGAGAACCACGCCGGGCCTCGCGAATGCCACATATCCGTCGACATGTCCGTCGGTGGCTCCATCGCTCAGGTCGCCCGGCAGCCAGATGATCTTTTGCACGCCGAGCATGGCGCGCAGTTCGGCGTCGGCCTTAGCTTTGCTCAATCCCGGATTGCGGTTTGAGTTGAGCACGCATGATTCGGCCGTAATCAGGGTTCCTTCGCCGTCCGACAGAAAGCCGCCGCCTTCGACAACCAGATCCGAGCGGAACTGCCGTGCAGATGCGAGTGCGGCGACGCGTCCGCCGATGGCTGCATCCTTGTCGAAGGGCCGGCACTTGGCTCCCCACGCATTGAACGTGAACACCGCTGCAGCGCGCGCGCCCGCCGCGTCAAGCACAAAGTTCGGCCCCGAATCGCGCAGCCAAGAGTCATCCATGGGCATGGCAATCACGCGAACCGCAGAGCCGCACCGTGCGCCGGCGTCCGCGGCCTGTTGCGGATCGGCCAGCATGTTGACCGGTTCGAACCGGGCTATCGCCTGCGCCACGCGCGCATAGTCGTCGCGCGCTGCCTCGATATGGCCGTGCCAGATGGATTCTCGCTGCGGCCAGCCCATCCAGCAGCCCGAATGCGCCGCCCATTCGGCCGGCATGGAAAAGCCAAGATCCCTCGGTTTCATTCGCTCTCCGGCATGGATATTCCCGCTACCATACACATTCCATCGACCCAGGATCCACAATGAGCGACCTGTCAGCGTTTCCCATCACCAAAAAATGGCCCGCCCTGCATCCCGACCGCCTGCAGCTCTATTCGCTGCCCACGCCGAACGGCGTCAAGGTCTCGGTCATGCTCGAAGAGACGGGTCTGCCCTATGAACCGCACTTGGTGGGATTCGAGACCCAGGATCAGATGAGCCCGGAATTCCTGTCTCTCAACCCAAACAACAAAATCCCGGCCATCCTTGATCCGAACGGACCGGGCGGCAAACCAATGCCGCTGTTCGAGTCGGGTGCGATCCTGATCTATCTGGCTGATAAAACCGGACAGCTCATGCCGCGGGATGCGGCCGCGCGCTATCAGACCATCCAATGGTTGATGTTTCAGATGGGGGGAATCGGCCCGATGTTCGGCCAGGTCGGATTCTTCAATAAATTTGCCGGCAAGGAGTACGCGGACAAGCGCCCGCGCGACCGCTATGTCGACGAAGCCAAACGCCTGCTGGGCGTGCTGAACCGGCAACTGGCGCAACGCGACTGGATCATGGGCCAGCAATACACCATTGCCGACGTGGCCACCTTTCCCTGGATCAACAATCTCATCGGATTCTACGAGGCCGGAGAACTGGTGGGAATTGCCGACTTTCCGCACGTCACACGCGCGCTCCAATCATTCATGGCACGTCCGGCGGTGATCCGAGGGCTCGACTCACCGAAACGGGCCGGATAGCGCGCCGACCTCAGCCGCCGCGGCGCAGACGGCGTTTGATTGCGCCCTCGAGCTCCTTGAGCTCCTCGATATGGAGCGCCGAGCCGCAGCAGGCAAAAACCAAAGCTGCCGTGACCACGGTGCCGAGCAGCGCCGCGGTCTTGGTCAGGAACGCCTGTGTCGCCCAATCGGCCAGCAACCAATGGGTCGATGCGGCGCAAACGGCGGCCAGCGCCGCCGCCGACACCGCGACCTTGACCAGCATCCGCAGCATGCGCCGCGACTCCAGACCGTTCAGGTGTCCGCGCATCAACGCATACAAGAGCAGGAAATTCACCGTCGCGATGCAGCCGGTGGAAAAAGCCAGTCCGCGATGTCCCCATCCCAGGCGAAAAGTGAATATCCAATTGAACGCCAAGTTCAGGACCACCGCGAGAAAGCTCACCAGCATCGGCGTCTTGCGCTTGTCGAGCGCGTAGAATGCATTCACCAACACCTTGAGCGCGGCGTAACCGCCGAGCCCGATGGCGTAAAAGCGCAGCGCGCCGGCGGCCTGTCCGGCCTGATAGGCATTGAATTTCCCATGTTGGTAGAGCACGGAAATGATGGGCTCGGCAAGCATGATGAGCCCGACCGTGGATGGAATCGTGAGCAGCAGCGCCAGACGCATGGCGCGCGCGAGCTCGGTGCGAAACGCGCCCATTTGACCGGCCACCGCCAGCCGCGACAACAACGGCAAGGTCACGGTGCCCAGGGCCACGCCGAACAGCCCCAAGGGCAATTGCATCAAGCGGAACGCAATCGCGAGCCAGAATATCGGACCGTCGCCCAACGTCGAGGCAAACATCGAGTTGACC
>DATLVV010000315.1:0-3297 GCA_035577165.1 Steroidobacteraceae bacterium
GGTCGAGTCCCGAAACCTACTGCTCCGAGAAATTCGGCTCACGCTTCTCAAAAAAGGCGCGTACGCCTTCCACGCAATCGTGCGTCTCCAGCGTCATTTCCTGGGCGCTGCGCTCGGCGCGCAGTTGTTCCTGAAGGGAATGATCGAATGTCGAGGCGTGCAGGGAGCGAATTTGACCGAGCACGGCGCACGGGCCGGTTGCAAGGCGGTGCGCCACCGTCTGCGCTCGCATCACCACCTCGGCGGCGGGCACAACCGCATAGGCGAGTCCCCAGTCGAGCGCGGTCTTGGCGTCGATGCGCTCGGCCAGCATCAGGGACGACAGGGAGCGGCCCGCGCCGATGCGCCGCGCCAGATGAAAGGTGATTCCCGCATCCGGCACCAACCCCAAGCGCGCGAACGAAGGCAGAAAATACGCATTGTCGCCCGCGATGATGATGTCGCTCGCCAACGCGAGACTCATGCCCGCGCCCACCGCTGCGCCGTTGACGGCGGCCACGATGGGAAAGCGAAACCCGCTCAATCGCAGAATCAGTGGGTCCATGAAACGGCGCATCTCGAAATGTGCCCGCTGCCTCGCCTCCTGGGTTTTCAAATCCACCGAATGCAGATCCAGACCGCTGCAGAAAACATCGTTGCTGCCGGTAATGACGACGGCCCTGGCGCCGCCTTCGCCTTTTTGTATTTGATCGAGTGCCAGATGCATGGCGCGGATGACGGTGATATCGATCGCGTTGCTCACCGCCGAACGTTGGATCGTCAGAGTCGCAACCGCGTCGGAAATCGTGAACGATAAGCTGTTCATGCGTCCTCACCCTCCCCTCAGTTGCCGGCCTGCGCCGCCGGGTATTCTGTTAAGCGGCCTTTCAATCATGGGCGCCTGTTGCGATCATGCCCCCTGGCAGCGCTTGCTGCAAGGAGCGGAAATTCGGTGATCAGCACTCGCTTGGCGGCGGCCATGTCGCGCCGCGGCCTGCACTATGGCTGGGTGGTCGTGGCCACGACCTTCATCACCATGTTGGTGACGGCCGGTGCGGTGGGCGCGCCCGGCGTATTACTGCTGCCGCTGCAGCGCGAATTTGGCTGGTCGACTGCGGCCATTTCCTCTGCCCTCGCGATTCGACTGTTGTTGTTCGGACTCATGGGTCCGTTTGCGGCGGCTTTCATCAATCGCTATGGCGTGCGCAGAGTGATCCTGTGCGCGCTTTGCTTGATTGGCTCGGGTCTGGCGATGTCGCTGGCGATGACCCGCCTATGGCAGCTAATCCTGTTATGGGGCGTGGTCGTCGGTCTCGGCACGGGGTTGACGGCCTTGGTGCTGGCGGCCACGATCTCGACCCGCTGGTTCAACGCTCGCCGCGGGTTGATCGTCGGCTTGCTGACCGCCAGCTCTGCAACGGGCCAGTTGGTGTGCTTGCCGCTGCTGGCATCGATCGCCACACGCAGCGGCTGGCGAAGCGCCGTGGTTCTGGTGTGCGCGTTGCTTGCCGCGGCAGCAGGGCTGGTCTGGCTGTTGATGCGCGACCGGCCCGCCGATATGAGCCTCAAGCCCTTCGGACCGGAGGATCCCGTCAAAGAGGCCCCGCCGGCGGCCGCGCAAACCGCCGCCGCGCCGCGGACAACACCCATCGCCTCTGCCGCGTTGCAAAGTCTGCGCGATGCATCTCGCAATCGCACCTTTTGGATCCTGTTCGGAACGTTTTTCATTTGCGGTGCCAGCACCAATGGACTCATTCAAAGCCATTTCATCCCGTTCTGTTCGGACAACGGACTGCCGGAGGTCGCCGCCGCCGGAGTGCTCGCGACCATGGGCATATTCGATTTTTTCGGCACCGTTGCCTCGGGGTGGCTTTCCGATCGATACAATCCCGGCAGGCTCCTGTTCTGGTACTACGGTTTGCGCGGGCTGTCGCTCATCTATCTACCGTTTGCGGATTTCACCTACCCGGGGCTGTCGCTGTTCGCGTTGTTCTACGGCTTGGATTGGATCGCGACCGTGCCGCCAACCGTGAGCATCACCATCAAGATTTTCGGACGCGAGAAGGCCAATCTGGTGTTCGGCTGGATATTTGCCGGCCACCAATTGGGCGCAGCGGCGGCGGCGTTCGGTGCCGGATTATCGCGCACCGAACTCGCCACTTATCTTCCGGCATTCATGGCCTCGGGCCTGCTGTGCATCGTTGCGGCCGGTCTGACTCTGCGGCTGACGCCGCTGCACCGGGTGTCGTTGCGCAGCAACGAATAAACCCGCAAACTTCCGCCCCCGCATGAGTACCCCAATCCGGAGTTCGATGATGTCGACCATTTTTGCGCGTGGACGCGCCGCAGATCTCTGTGCAGTTTTGCCGATGCTGTGCGCGGCGGTCTTTGTATGGATGGCGGGCGCGCCCGCGTCCGCGGCCGACGCTCTCCCCGGCGAAATACCCTCCACCTTCGTACCGAAGGTCGACTCCTTCGACTACGTGAAGCGCGAAGTCATGATTCCCATGCGCGACGGCGTCAAGCTGCAGACGCTGATTCTCATTCCGCGAGGCGCCCATCGCGCGCCCATTTTACTGTCCCGCACTCCTTACGGTGCCACGGAGCGCATATCGAAGAACAACAGCGCTCACCTGGCAGCCGTCATCGACAGCAGCGATGTCGCGGACGATGCCGTGGAAAGCGGCGGCTACATCCGCGTCATGCAGGATGTGCGCGGCAAACATGGATCGGAAGGCGACTACGTCATGACCCGGCCGCTGCGCGGTCCGCTGAACCCGACCGCCGTCGACCACTCTACCGACACCTACGACACCATCGATTGGCTGGTCAAAAATATTCCCGAGACCAACGGCAAGGTGGGCATTCTCGGCATTTCATACGACGGCTTCACCTCCCTCATGGCATTGGTGAACCCGCATCCGGCGCTGCGCGCGGCGGTGCCCATCAATGCCATGGTCGATGGCTGGAGGGGCGACGATTGGTTCCACAACGGCGCATTTCGCCTCGACAGCCTGACCTATTTTCATGGCCAGGAAGCCAGCCGTGCGAGCGATGTGCCGTGGTGGAGCGATCACTATGACGACTACGACACCTGGCTGAGCGCTGGTTCGGCGAGCGACATGGCGCGTCTGCACGGCCTCGAGCAAGTCGGGTTCACCGACAAGGTCATGAACCATCCCGCCTATGACTCGTTCTGGCAGGATCAAGCGTTGGACAAGATTCTCGCCAAACAAGGCGTGACGGTGCCCGTCATGCTGGTGCACAGCCTGTGGGACCAGGAGGATATTTACGGCAACGTCGCCCTCTACAAGGCGC
>DATLVV010000316.1:0-2100 GCA_035577165.1 Steroidobacteraceae bacterium
GCGAGCGCGCCGCCCGAACCGCCTTCGCCGATCACCACACTCAACACCGGTGCCGCCAGATTGGACATTTCGAACAGGTTGCGCGCGATGGCCTCGCTCTGGCCCCGCTCCTCCGAGCCGATGCCGGGATAGGCGCCCGGCGTGTCGATCAAGGTCACCACCGGAATGCGGAACCGCTCCGCCATCATCATCAGGCGCAATGCCTTGCGGTAGCCCTCGGGCTTGGGCATGCCATAGTTGCGCCGTACTCTCTCCTTGGTGTCGCGGCCCTTTTGATGACCGATCAGCATCACCGGCATGCCTTCGAGACGCGCCAGGCCGCCGACGATGGCCAGGTCATCGCTGTACATGCGGTCGCCGTGCAGCTCATGCCAGTCGGTGAAGATCATGGAGACATAGTCGAGCGTATAGGGGCGCTGAGGATGACGCGCCAACTGCGTGATCTGCCAGGGCGAGAGGTTGGCAAAAATGCTGTTGGTGAGCGCCCGGCTCTTCGATTGCAGGCGTTTGATTTCCTCCGTGATATTGACGCTCGAGTCCTGTCCGAGGAACTTCAGCTCCTCGATCTTCGCCTCGAGCTCCGCAATCGGCTGCTCAAACTCTAGAAAATTCATTGCCATAAAGATGTTTCCTCGCGAACATCATTTCGCTGACCATACACTAAATACCAGCCGTCGCGGCCCACCAAGTCCGTCAGTTTATCGAGAAGTGCGCGCGAAGCATGCACCGACCAGGTGCCCGGCAGATTGAGGCGACCCGCATAGTCCGGCCGGTTGACGGCGATGCTCACCCCGCACGGACCGCGCAAGTGGGGCTTGAGCAACTGCTCGAAGCGATTCATGCCCTGCGGACCGTCGAACTCAGACGGCCAGCGCAGCCACAGGCGGCGCGCATAGCGTTCGCGGGCCCGATCGATATCCATCAGAGACTTCGCCTGCAAGCGCCACGCCTCGATGAAGTCGTCGAAGCGCAGCGTGCCGTCGACGATCAGGATCGCATCCTTGACGATGATGTCGCGATGCTGCTGAAAGATCTCCTCGTACAAGCTGACCTCGAGCCGGGCGCTGCGGTCATCGAGGATCAAGGTCACCCGGTTCGGCCGGCGGCGAATTTCCAGCACCAGGCCGGCCACCGTGGTGGCCTTGCCGGCCGACCAGCTGCGCGCGCCGTCCGCGGCGGCGGCCGGTTTGGGACCGCCCACATCGGCGAGCCGCGCGCTCACCAGGAACTTCAGATCCGGCTCATAGGGTGTGATCGGATGGCCGCTGAGGAACAGTCCCAGGGTCTCGCGTTCTCCCGCGAGGCGCTGCGCTTCGGTCCAGTCGGCCACGACACTGTCGGGCGCCGCGCTCATCAAGCCGAACAGGTCGACCTGCCCCACGCTCATGGCGCGTGAATTCTGTTCGCCGAGATGCATGGCCCGATCGAGTTCCGCGGTCAAGCTGGCGCGATTCGGTCCGATGCGATCCAGGCTGCCGGAACGAATCAGGGCGTCGAACACGCGGCGATTCACCCGGGTCAGGTCGATGCGCCGGCACAAATCGGGCAGGCTCTGGTACGCGCCGTTGCGCTTGCGTTCTTCGATGATGGCCTCCACCGCCGAGGCGCCGACGCCCTTGATGGCGCCCATGCCATAGCGAATGCTCATCGGCCCCGACACATGAAAGGCATACACCGACTCGTTCACATCGGGCGGCTGAACGTTAAGGCCCATGCCGGCGCATTCATCGATCAGCGTCACCACCTTGTCGGTCTTGTCCATGTCGGAGGACAGCACCGCCGCCATGAACGCCGCCGGGTAGTGCGCTTTGAGCCAGGCCGTGTGGTAGGAGAGCATCGCATACGCCGCCGAATGCGATTTGTTGAAGCCATAGCCGGCGAACTTTTCCATCAGGTCGAAAATATGCGTGGCCTGCGCTTCGCGCACGCCGCGCGCCACCGCGCCGCTGACGAACACCGAGCGCTGCTTGGCCATCTCTTCGGCTTTTTTCTTGCCCATGGCGCGGCGCAGGAGATCCGCGCCGCCCAAGGTGTAGCCGGCCAGGATCTGCGCGATCTGCATCACCTGTTCCTGGTACAGGATGACGCCATAGGTTGCCG
>DATLVV010000317.1:0-25807 GCA_035577165.1 Steroidobacteraceae bacterium
TCCGCCGCCACGCCTTTTTCAAGGGTTGCTGCGGCTTCGTCGGGCCGTGCGAACAGATTCTCGGCGAGCGTCTGTACTGTACCGAGGCGCGCCATTTCCGGCACGAGTTCGCACAGTCGCGAGGCCAGAACCCCGAGGGCGCCCAGTTCGCGCATCTGCGGGTCGGACTCGGAGGGACGCAGGTGCACCGTGATCCATTGGGCGATTCCCTCGACGGGCCGCAGGACGAGCAGGGGCAGCAATCCGGCCTTGAACAACGACGTCTTGCCCGACCCGCTCATCCCCTGTACCAGCAACAGTCTGGCCACCGGTTCGTCGGCCGCCGCCGCCGCGGTCTCTGTCTCCCGGATGCGCCGCATCAGATCGCTCATCGCTTCGGCGCGGCCGAAATACACCGCGTGATGTTCCGCCTCGAAGGACTGTAGGCCGCGAAACGGCGACTCATCCCGCCAGAACGGCCGGAATTTTTCCGAATGCGGTACATGCATTTCGCGGTCCAGCCAGCGCCGAACGTGCGCGGCGAGGCGGCGCTCGAAACTGTGGCTGTCGGTGAACTTGTGGTGGGCGACGACCGCGACGCCCTCTTCGTTGTAGAAGGTGCGCCGGCAGAACTCGTCGAGGCGGCGATATTGATCGCTGCGCTCGGCAAAATTGGCGCTGCCCAGACCAATCTGCGGTCCCGGGACCTTTCTATAGATCAGCAGATTCGGTTTGCCGCGCGCGGCATAGGAGGCCAGCGCGTCTTTTATCTCGAACTCGGTTCCTGTCGGTGCAGGTTCGCCCTTCGCCGGCGCGAAGTCGGACGGCAGACGCGAGCCGAGGCGCGACCAGAGAATGCAGACCACCAGATCGCTCTGCGACGGCCGCTCGATCTGCTGCTGAAATCCGGTGTGGCCGAATAGAGGCTCGTGCTCCCAAATCAAGAAGGTGAGATGTACCGCGTCGGAGACTTCATCCGCGATGCGGCGGAAAACGAACTCGGCCAGGGCGCGCTCTTCCGCCACGTCTCCCGGGGAGGATAGAAAGATCTTGAGGGTGGGTAAATCGGTCATCTGGACCCGCTTCCCCGGCTTGACGATTACCGCCTGAGTTATAGCGCCTTCGTCGACTTCGCTATCAGGCCGACCGGGCGTATCCGCTCTTGAATCTGCGGCGTCCACCAGCGATCGACGCTCAAATTGAGTCCGGCGAGATCAAGGCCCGCCGCGGCCAGGCAGGTATCGCGCGAACCGTGCTCGATGAAACGGTCGGGGATGCCGAGGTGCAGCAGCGGGATCTGGACGCCGTTCGACGCCAGCAATTCACCGACGGCCGAACCTGCGCCGCCCATCACGGCGTTCTCTTCGATGGTGATCAGGGCTTGATGACGCGCCGCGAGCGATGTCACGAGCTTCTCATCCAGTGGTTTGATGAAGCGCATGTTGACCAGCGTCGCATCCAGCCGCTCGGCGATTTTGCGGGCCGATTCAACCAAGGCCCCGAAGGCGAGAATTGCCAAACCGCTGCGGCCCTCGCGCCGCACCTGCGCGCGACCTACCGGAAGCGCCGTCATTTCCGCGGCCACCGCCGTGCCCGGTCCCGTGCCGCGCGGATAGCGCACCGCCGAGGGAGAGGACAACGTGGTCGCCGTGTAGAGCATTTGGCGGCATTCGTTTTCATCCGCCGGCGCCATGATCACCATGTTGGGGATGCAGCGCAGAAACGTCAGATCGTAGCTGCCCTGATGAGTCGCGCCGTCGCTGCCCACCAATCCAGCCCGGTCCAAGGCGAATATCACCGGGAGATTCTGCAGGGCAACGTCGTGAATGAGCTGGTCGTAGGCACGCTGCAGGAACGTGGAGTAGATCGCGACCACGGGCTTCAATCCTTCGGCTGCAAGTCCGGCCGCGAAGGTGACCGCGTGTTGCTCGGCAATCGCGACGTCATAGTAGCGCTCGGGAAAGCGCTTCGAGAATTCAACGAGGCCGGAGCCTTCGCGCATCGCCGGCGTGATGCCGACCACCGTGGGGTCGCGCTCCGCCATGTCGCAGAGCCACTTGCCGAACACTTGCGAGTAGCTCGGACCCGTGCTCGCTTCCTTGAAAATCATGCCGCTCGCCGGATCGAAGGGCCCCGGCCCGTGCCACTTGATCGGATCCGCTTCGGCCGGCGCGTAGCCCTTGCCCTTGCGGGTCACGACGTGCAGGAACTGCGGACCGTGGAGCTTCTGCAAATTGCGCAAGGTGCTGACCAGCGCTTTGACATCGTGACCGTCGATCGGTCCGATGTAATTGAAGCCCATCTCCTCGAACAATGTGCCCGGGAGCACCATGCCCTTCAAATGCTCTTCCGAGCGGCGCGCGAGTTCCCACACCGTGGGCATCTGGCGCAAAACCTTCTTGCCGCTCTCGCGCAGATGCGAATACATGCGTCCCGACAAAGCGCGCGCGAAGTAGTTCGAAAGAGCACCGACGTTCTCCGAAATGGACATGTCGTTGTCGTTGAGGACGATCAGTAGATCGGTCGGCAGCGACCCCGCATGGTTCAAGGCCTCGAAAGCCATGCCCGCGGTGAGCGCGCCGTCGCCGATGATGGCCACGGCCCGGCGTTCTTCTCCGCGTTGCGCAGCCGCGACGGCCATCCCTAAGGCGGCGCTGATCGAGGTGCTCGAATGTCCGACGCCAAAGGTGTCGTATTCGCTTTCGGCGCGACTCGGAAACGGCGCCAGCCCCTGATCCTGCTTGATGGTATGCAGCCGATCACGGCGTCCGGTCAGTACCTTGTGCGGGTAGGCTTGGTGGCCTACATCCCAGACCAACCGGTCATGGGGGGTGTTGAATACATAATGCAGTGCAATCGTGAGCTCCACGGTGCCCAATCCCGCCGCAAAATGCCCCCCGCGCGTGCTGACGCTATGGATGAGGAACTGGCGCAGCTCGGCGGCCAGCTCGGTCAGCCTGGCAGCGGGCAGGCGCCGCAGGTCAGCCGGCGCATTAATGGTCTCGAGCAGGGGGTAATTGTCGGGCGGAACGCTCATCGGGGGCAGTTTATACTGCCGCGGCACCCGGGTGGCAACGGCAGCAGCGGATGTTGCAAATTTGCACCACGGCTGCCCCATTGACATGATGCTATCCTGCCCGGTTTCCGAGATACTGCCCGCATGGATTCCGTCAGTTCAGATGAAGTCTATCAAGACCAGATTCTCCCGCATGTTTCGCGCACCTTTGCGCTGACCATCCCACAGTTGCCCGAAGGCTTGCGGGTGCCGGTGACCAGCGCCTATCTGCTGTGCCGCATCGCCGATACCATCGAGGACGAACCGGCGCTGTCGCCTGCCGAAACCTTGGCCTTTCTGCAGCGTTTCGCCGCGGTGTTGGCCGGCGACGGCGCGCCCGGGCCGCTGGCGCGGGAGATCGCACTGCGGCTCTCGGACCGGACCTTGGCAACCGAGCGCGATTTGGTCTCCAACATGGATCGCGTCATTCGAGTCATGGCGCGCTTCAGCGAACCGCAGCGGGCCGCGATTCAGCGCTGTGTTGAACTCATGTGCTACGGCATGCCCCGATTCCAGTTCACGGCCAGTCTCAACGGTCTAGCGACGTCGAGCGACCTCGATGACTATTGCTACTACGTGGCCGGCGTGGTCGGCGAAATGTTGACCGAGCTGTTTTGCGACTATTCCCCCGGCATCGCCCGCCACCGTTCCGCGCTGTCCGCTCTGTCCGCATCCTTCGCCCAAGGGCTGCAGATGACCAATATCCTCAAGGACGTGTGGGAGGACCGCGGCCGCGGTGCTTGCTGGCTGCCGCAGGATGTGTTTGCCCGTCACGGCATCATTCTCGCGCAGGTGTCGAGTGAACCCTTCGACCCACGCTTCGGCGACGGCTATCGAGAATTGGTGGGGGTGGCGCATGCGCATCTGCGCAATGCGCTCAACTACACCTTGTTGATACCCAGCCGCGAGATCGGCATTCGCCGCTTCTGCCTGTGGGCGATCGGGCTTGCCGTCCTGACACTGGGCAAGATTGAGCGCAATCCACGCTTCACGGCCGGCGCGCAGGTCAAGGTGTCGAGATCTGCGGTCGCCATGACCCGCCTGTTCACGGATGCGGCCGGGCGCAGCGACTCGATGCTGCGGCTATTGTTCAAGATCGCAGCCCGCGGTTTGCCGCTGGCGCGACTCGCCGACTTGCGCAGACCGCGGCCCGCGCCCGGAGCTCAGCAGGCGTTTCGCCGCTCTTACGGGAATTCTGGTTCGTGAACCAAATAGCACCGAAGCCGGGAACTTTTCCGGCACCGCAGCCGGATGCGCGCGGCGACGTCGTACGCGGCGACGTCGTGTCGCACAAGCTGCGGCGCATAACGGATACGCCGCTGGACCGCGCAATCGTGGATGCCCGCGACGCGCTCATTGCACGACAGGACCGCCAGGGGTACTGGCTGTTCGAGCTCGAGGCAGACTGCACCATCCCGGCCGAGTACATCATGATGATGCACTTCCTGGACGAGATCGACGCTGCGCTCGAGGCAAAGCTCTGCCGCCACCTGCGCTCCGCGCAGGCCGAGCACGGCGGCTGGCCGCTCTATCATGGCGGCGATTTCAATTTGAGTTGTTCGGTCAAAGCCTACTACGCATTGAAGCTGGCCGGCGACAGCCCGCACGCACCGCATATGGCGCGGGCGCGCGTCGCCATTTTGCAGCACGGCGGGGCCGCCCGGGTCAATGTGTTCACGCGGATTGCGCTGGCATTGTTCGGGCAGATCCCGTGGCGCGGCGTGCCCTATATTCCGGTCGAAATCATGTTGCTGCCGCGATGGTTTCCGTTCCATCTCGACAAGGTGGCGTATTGGTCGCGGACCGTCATGGTTCCGTTGTTCATTTTGTGCACGCGCAAGCCGGTGGCCAAAAACCCGCGCAATGTGCACATCCGCGAGTTGTTCACCACGCCGCCCGAAGCGGAGCGCCATTACTTCCGGCGCAAGGGTCTCCTGACCAAGGTGTTTCTGGCGGCGGATCGACTGGGGCGCTTGATTGATCCCTTGATTCCGGCGCGCATGCGCGAACGCGCGACCCGCCTGGCCGAAGAGTGGATGCTCGAGCGGCTCAACGGCGAAGACGGTCTCGGGGCCATCTTTCCCGCCATGGTCAATGCCTTGGAGGCCATGGTCATTCTCGGTTATGCCGCCGACGATCCGCGGCGTGTCACCGCAAAGCGCGCACTGCAGAAGCTCCTGGTCGTGGGGCCGTCGAGCGCTTACTGCCAGCCCTGCGTATCGCCGATTTGGGATTCGGCCCTCGCCGTTCTCGCGATGCAAGAGATCGGCGACCCAACCTCGTCTGAGGCGTCGGTTCGGGCGCTCGACTGGCTGCAAACGCGGCAACTGCTGGACGAACCCGGGGACTGGCGGGTGGATCGACCGGCACTGGCCGGCGGCGGCTGGGCGTTTCAATTTGCGAACAGCTACTACCCTGATCTCGATGATACCGCGGTGGTCGCCTGGGCCATGCATCAGGCGCGCGAGCCGGATCGTTATGCCGAGAGCGTGCGTCGCGCGTTGGATTGGCTGGTGGGAATGCAGAGCAAGGATGGGGGTTTCGCTGCTTTCGATGCCGACAACACCTGCTACTACCTCAACATGATCCCCTTTGCCGATCACGGCGCCTTGTTGGATCCGCCCACCAGCGATGTGACCGCGCGAGTGGTGACCGTGTTGGCGCGCATCGGGCGTCCGCAGGACAAAGAGGCCTTGGATCGCGCCATCGCATATTTGCGCCGGCAGCAAGAAGCAGACGGCTCGTGGTTCGGGCGCTGGGGCACCAATTACATTTATGGCACCTGGTCGGTGATGACGGCCTTTGCCCAAGCGCGCATCGGCGCCGATGATCCCGCCGTGCGGCGCGCAGTGGATTGGCTGAATCTCCAACAGAACAGCGATGGCGGCTGGGGTGAGAGCAACGACACTTATGCGATGCCGGCGCAAAAGACCGCGAGCACCGCCTACCAGAGCGCGTGGGCGTTGCTGGCGCTGCTGGCGGCGGGCGAGGTCCGCTCGGACGCGGCGCGGCGCGGCGCCGAATTCTTGACTCGGGCCCGGCAAGCCGATGGCCTGTGGAGCGACCCGAGCTTTACCGCACCCGGATTTCCCCGGGTGTTCTATCTGCGATATCACGGCTATTCAGCGTATTTTCCGCTCTGGGCGCTGGCTGCCTACCGCACGTTGACGCGCCGCGGAATCGCTCATTGAATGACAGACCCCTAGGGGTCGTCGCCGCGCTGGTGGCGGAGGCGCGCACCCTGGGCCCGGCGGCGCGACGGCGGGACGGATTGTTATCTCTCGGCAACGGGGCACTGTTGGCGGTGAGCGGCATGGGCGCCGATCTGGCCGCGCCGGCCGCCCGCCGTCTGGTCGAGGCCGGGGTTTCGGCCCTGTTGAGTTTCGGGCTGGCGGGCGGTCTTGATCCCTCACTCCGTGCCGGCCGGGTGGTGTTGCCCAGCGAAGTCATTTCCCGGGATGGACTCCGCCTGCAGACCTCCTCGGAATGGCACCGGCATTTGAGCCGCGCAATCGCCGACCTCACGCCGGTAGGCGGCACCCTGCTCAGCAGTGTGGAGCCAGTGGCAACGATTGAAGACAAGGCGCTGCTGTTTCGTGAAACCGGCGCTGCAGCGGTGGACATGGAGAGTCTGGCCATCGCGCAAGTGGCTGCGGCGCACGCATTGCCGTTCATGGCGGTGCGCGTGATCGTGGACGGTGCCGCCGATGCGCTGCCGCGGGCGGTGGCGGCGGCCGGCCGCAGCGGGCAGTTGAGCATGCTGCGTCTGATCGGCGGACTCGCCGCGGCGCCCCAGGATCTCGTCGGATTGATCCGCTTGTCGCGGCGATATCGGGCTGCGACGCGTTCTCTGGCAGCCGTCGCCCGCGAGGCGCACCTCGCATGAAGGCGCTGGTGACCGGAGCCACCGGTTTCGTCGGGGCCGCCGTCGCCAGGGCTCTCGCTGCCGCCGGTTGGCGGGTGCGCGTCCTGGTGCGGTCCGGTTCGGACCGCGGGAATTTGCAGTCCTTGGCGGTGGACATGGTCGACGGCGATCTCGGCGATCCGGGCTCGCTGGAACACGCACTCGAAGATTGCGACGGCTTGTTTCACGTTGCGGCGGACTATCGGCTGGGAGCGCGCGATCCAAAACCTCTGTACCGCACCAATGTCGAAGGCACGCGCAATATTCTGAGTGCTGCCCGCAAGGTCGGAGTGCCACGAATCGTCCACACCAGCAGTGTTGCGACCATCGGGATTCCAGCCGACGGTTCACCGGGCGAGGAGCGCACGCCGGTGGCTCTCGGCAACATGATCGGCCACTACAAGCGCTCCAAGTACCTCGCCGAAGAAGTGGCGCGGGAAGCGGCCCGGATGGGGATGTCGGTGGTCATCGTCAATCCATCGACGCCGGTGGGTCCGGGCGACATCAAGCCCACGCCTACCGGGCAACTGGTTCTGGATGCGGCAACCGGCCGCATGCCCGCCTACGTTGATACGGGACTCAACATCGTGCATGTGGACGACGTCGCCGCCGGACATCTACTGGCGTTCGAGCGCGGCAGAGCGGGGGAGCGCTACATCCTCGGCGGCGAGGACATGACCTTGCGGGCGATTCTCGCCGAGATCGCGCGGCTGGTCGGACGCAGACCGCCGCGTATCCGTCTACCCTACGCCGCGGTGCTGCCGGTGGCCTATCTGGCGGAGGGATTCGCCGCCCTCTCCGGCCGCAGCAGCCGGGTGACGCTCGAGGGCGTGCGCATGTCGCGCAAGCGAATGTACTTTGCCAGCAACAAGGCGGTGGCTGAACTCGGCTATCGCTGGCGGCCGCCGCACGAGGCGTTCGCGGATGCGCTGTCATGGTTTCGCGAACATGGCCGTTTGACGGCCGACCTTCTACCTACTCCATGATATGGTCGGCGGGCTCGCGGGCCAGCGCGCGCCGGCCTTCGACCGCCTGCCAGATCACCAAGACCGGCACGCCGACCGCGATATCCCGCGCCCGCTTCAGCAGCGAGACGGCCAGCCCGAATTCCGCCCCGACACCGAACATCGGCGTGAGTACCGCATAAGCGGCTTCCTGCACGCCGAGCGCGTTCGGGATGAATAAGGCGGCACTGCGCGCCGCGCAAATCAGGCTCTCGATGGCAATCACCGTTGCGAAATCGACGCGTTGCCCGATCAGCTGAAAGGCGATCCAAACTCCGCCTGCGGCGGCGATCCATCCTGCAAAATGCAACGCTGCGGAAAATCCAATACGCGCCGGCGAACGATGGATCGCGGCCAGCACGGCGCCGACCTCTGCGGTGGTCGTAACCGCGCGAGGCAGCAGGCGCTCCGCAAGTTTTTCGGTCAGCCGCCGGCCATGGCGCTGCAATGCGAGCAACAGCGCGCCGGCGGCTGCGGCAACCACGAGGCCGACCAGAACCGCGGTCATGAGCGAAGCCGCGAGCGAGGTTCGCGGCGCTCGCTCGCTCAAGATCGCCGCGCCCAGCGCGACATAGGCAATCTGCGCCAGCATTTCCGCGGTCACATCGACGATGATCGAGCCAAAGGCGAAGCGTGGTGCGGCGCCCTGCAGTATCGCCGCACGCGTGCTGAGCACGATTCCGCCGAGCTGTGAAAACGGCAGTACATCCGTCGCCGCGTCCCGCACCATCCGTGCCCACACGAAGACCCGCCATCCGGACGCCGACGTGCCGGGCAGCAAGACATACCAAGCGAATCCGAGCAGCGGGAACAGGCCCAGGCCGTACAGGCAAAGGACTGCAAAGCCCTTCCAACCCACGGCGCCGGCCGCGGAGAATACCGCGCCCAAGCCCACGTAGCCGACGAGGTAGAGCGCGAGAGCGAGCCCGATTGCTCCGATGACGAAAATGCGGATTCTGATGCCGGTGCCTCAGGAGCGCATACAGCGGCGCACCAGCGCCGCCAGGGCGGGCACGGCGAAAGGCCGCAGCAAGCGGTTATCGTAGAGACTCATGCGCCGCTTGTTTTCAGCCAGGCAGCGATCGATCAGTTGCGCGACGTTGATGTCGTCGCCGACCGCCTTGGCACCGGTCACGGTGAAGTTGTTGTCCTGTGCGCCGTGACCCACGTCGCGCGCAATGCCGATGCGCTCCCAGATGAGAAACAGCCACACCGCCAGCACCTTCAGCTCGAAGAAGGGACGCCGCCACAACGGCATGGTGCGGCGATGCCATGCGGCCCAATTGACGAAGAACAGGATGTGACGGGCTTCTTCCTGGATCACCGGCTCGAAGGTGTCGACCAGTGCCTGCGGAAAGAATCCGGAACGCTTGGCCGATTCGAACAGGCCAAACGCGAAAAAGCTGTCGATGCACTCGCTGTACCCGGTCACCATGAAGGCCCATTCCGGATCGCCCTGCACGGCGTATTGCGGCTCCGGCGCAAGTGCAATGCCGTATGCCGCAACCAGATTGGAGAGCACGTGCTTGTGGCGGCCTTCTTCGAAGGCGTTGAGCTCGATGGCCTTGCGCAACAAGGGATCGGAGGCGAGTGCCGCATAGGAGGCGACATTGAGGCGCGCGCGCCCTTCCGTCTGCACGGCGATGTCCCAGATGGGCAGACTCACGAGCCGGTCGCGCGTCGCGGCATCGAGTTTCGGCCAGTCGATTACCGCCGGCCTGTAGGGATTGAAGGTGTCCAGCAACGTCCGGCAGAAGAGGGTCTTGTGCGCGTCGCTGCCAAGGCGAACCGGTCCTTCGGGCAACAGGGAGACGGTCGCGCTCACGGCATCCCACCACCGCCGCACATGAGCGCGCCGGTTCTGGCTCGCGCTACGGGCGCAGGATCGACAAAATCCCCGAATCCACCGAGCCGCAGCGAAGAATTGCGGCAGGCCGCGACAATGTCGGGAGCCATGAGCGCGTCGAACTCTTCGCGATAGTGATAGCCGGCGGCGGCCCCGGCAAATTTGCCGGTGGCAGGATGAACATAGATTTCGTTGAGGCCGTCCGGCAGATGGCGAATGAGCCCGGAGAGGCGCTCGCGGGTCATTCGCCCCGACCACCGCAGCCCGAAGACGCGATCGGGCACCAGCAAACCGGCGGCGCGACAGCGTCGGCGCAGCAGCAGGGCAAATGGCGTGGTCATGGCCGCCGCCCACGGCGTCCGCGGCTCGACCCGTCGCAGCACCCGCGGGGGCTCGAGGGGTATGCGCGCCGCACGCAGGCCGAAGCGGAGGCCGATTTCGGCCATCATCCGTCCGACGACCGGGTGGAGGTGGAAATGCTTGTGCGCATTGCAGTGATCGAGGACGAGACCGGTGGCGCGGAACGCGGCAAACTGCGCGGTGATTTCGGCCGCGAGTTGACGGCGAGCTTGCCGGCTGCAAGCAATGACTGCGCCGAGCGCCGCCATGTCGGAGCGAAACGCGCCGTCTCCGTCCACCAGTTGGGTCACAGCGGCCGCCGGCAGCACGGGCCGGCCCTCCACCAGCACCAGATGCAGGCCGACACGCAAGCAAGGGTTACGGCGCGCGCGGGCGATCGCATCGGCTGCCGCCGGCGCCGAGACCATCAAGCTCGCTGCCGTCAGAATCCCGCCGCGATGCGCGGCCTCGACGGCGTCGTTGACCTCGCGGGCCGCGCCGAAGTCATCCGCCGTGACGACCAACTGCTTCACGCAGTGTCCCGCCGCGTCCGCAGAAAGCGGAAGAATTCCACGCCCTCGCGCAGGCGGCGCTTCATCATCTCCGGGCTCGCGATCATCTCGGCGACGATGGAGGCGATTTTCGAGGGACGGAAATAGAATTTCCTGTAGAAGTCCTCGACGGAGTTGAAGATCTCGCCGTGACTCAGGTGCGGATAGTTCAGCGGCGCGATCTGCGTGCCTTCCTGCGTCAGCAGATCGATTTCTTCGTTGAAGAGCCAGCCGTTTTCCTTCGCCTGCCGGTACAGGAAGGTGCCCGGATAGGGCGCGGCGAGCGAAATCTGGATCGTGTGCGGATTGATCTCCTTGGCGAAATCCAAGGTCTGTTGGATGGTTTCCCGGGTCTCGCCGGGCAGACCGAGAATGAAGGTCCCATGGATGACGATGCCGAGCTCGTGACAATCCTTGGTGAAACGGCGCGCGAAGTCGACGCGCATGCCTTTCTTGATGTTGATCAGGATCTGTTGATTGCCGGACTCGTAGCCGACCAGCAGCAGACGCAGTCCATTGTCCTTCATGATTTCCAGAGTCTTGCGCGGCACGTTGGCCTTGGCGTTGCACGACCACGTGACGCCGAGTTTGCCCAACTCCTTCGCGAGGGCTTCGACCCGCGGCAGATTGTCGGTCAACGTGTCATCGTCGAAGAAGAACTCCTTCACCTGCGGGAAGGCGCTCTTGGCCCATTGCATTTCACCCACCACGTTCTCGACCGAGCGGACGCGATAGCGATGGCCTCCCACGGTCTGCGGCCAAAGACAAAAGGTACAGCGCGATTTGCAGCCGCGGCCCGTATAGAACGAAATGTAGGGATGCTTGAGATAGCCGCCGAAATATTTTTCGATCGTGAGATCGCGCTTGTACACCGGCGTCACCCACGGCAGGGCGTCCATGTTCTCGAGCACCGCGCGCTCCTCGTTGTGCACGATCATGCCCGCGGAGTTGCGATAGGAAAGTCCTCTGATATCGCTCCACGGCCGGCCGTCGGCAATCTCCTTGATGGTGAAGTCGAATTCGTTGCGGGCGACGAAATCGACTGCATGCGCGACGACCAGGCTCTTCTCCGGTTCGACCGCGACCTTGGCGCCGATGAATCCGATCTTGACGGAGGGATTGATCGCCTTGATTTTTTCCGCCGTCTTCACATCCGATTTGAACGACGGGGTGGAGGTATGCATCACCACGAGGTCGCGACCCTTGATTTCCGGAGCAATGTCCTCGAACTTCAGGTCGTGCGGCGGGGCATCGATGAGCTTCGAGCCCTCGACCAGAGCCGCCGGCTGCGCGAGCCAGGTCGGATACCAAAAGGAGCGCACTTCGCGTTTCATCTGATAGCGCGCGCCGGCCCCGCCGTCGAAGCCGTCGAATGAAGGTGGATGCAGAAACAAGGTTCTCATGGCCCGGCTACCTCGGGGTCGATTGCAACGAACCTCAACTCTACAATACAAAGCTCAACCTGTCCCCGGGGCGCACCCCTGACCGCGGGTTGGGCGCGTCATTGACGGAATTCCCGCAGGCAAATGCCCGGATTTCAATTGAAATTGGGATCCGGGGCGCCTCCTTGCTAAGATATATCGCATGGCCATCCCACTGCTCCAAATGTACAAGGTTGCCCGATACATCGGCGGCCGAAAGCTTCGCGGCGACAAACGCTACCCGCTCGTGCTCATGCTGGAACCTCTGTTCCAATGCAATCTTGCCTGCTCGGGGTGCGGGAAAATCGATTATCCGAAGGAAATCCTGCAGAAGCGGGTCAGCGTCGATGACGCACTGCGGGCGGTGGACGAATGCGGCGCGCCGATCGTCTCCATTCCCGGAGGAGAGCCGCTGATTCACAAGGAAATGCCGCAGATCGTTGCCGGCATCGTCGCGCGCCGGAAATTCGTCTACCTGTGCACCAATGCGATTCTGCTTTCGCGGCACATCGATGAGTACCAGCCTTCGCCCTACCTCACATTCTCGATTCATCTGGACGGCAATCGGCAGCGGCACGATGAATCCGTGTGCCAGGAGGGGGTGTTCGACAAAGCGGTGGCGGCCATCGAATTGGCCAAGTCCAAGGGCTTTCGAGTAACGATCAATTGTACTTTATTCAATGGCGAGGATCCGGAGGACGTGGCTGAATTCTTCGACACGGCCACCGAACTCGGCGTCGAAGGAATTACGGTCTCGCCGGGGTACAGCTACCACCATGCCCCCAAGCAGGACGTGTTCCTGGCCCGCAACGCCAGCAAGCAGCTGTTTCGCAGCATTTTCAGCCTGAGCCGCCGGCCGTCCGGCAAGCCGTGGTCGTTCAATCATTCGTCGCTGTTCTTGGATTTTCTCGCCGGCAATCAAACCTATCAGTGCACCCCGTGGAGCAATCCCACGTACAACCTATTCGGTTGGCAGCGGCCGTGCTACCTGCTGTCCGATGAGGGCTACGCGCCCAGCTACCGTTCGCTCATCGATGACACGGAATGGGACAAATACGGCGTCGGCAAGAATCCGCGCTGCGACAACTGCATGGCGCATTGCGGGTTCGAGGGCACCGCGGTCAACGACGCGTTCAGCAATCCGCTCAAGGCCCTGAAAGTCTGGATGCGCGGTCCACGCGTCAAGGGCCCGATGGCGCCCGACCTGCCCGTGAAGTATGCGGTCGGTGCGCGATCTTCCACCGTGGCTTCGATCCCGATCAGCGAGATCAAGCGGGCGAGCCGGGAGGGGGCGTGAGCCGGGAGTGCGACGGACCAAGCGCGTGAGCGACGCTGCCGAACGGTGCAGCCGGCCGTTGGACGATTCCTTAGCGCTGCACGCCTTCGGTGCGCAACTTGAATCGTGGCGCCGGCGCATGGAACGAGCGCTGGACTCACGTCTTCCCGCGCCCGACAAGGTGCCTGCCCGCCTGCATGAGGCCATGCGCTACAGCGTGCTGGGCGGCGGCAAGCGCATCCGGCCGGCATTGCTGTTCGCCACCGCACGCGCGCTGGGGCTGTCGGAGGACGAGATTGAGGCGGCGGCATGCGCCATCGAGCTGGTGCACGTTTACTCACTGGTTCACGACGATTTGCCGGCCATGGATGACGACGACATGCGTCGCGGCCGGCCGACCTGCCACAAGGCCTTCGATGAGGCCACCGCGCTACTGGTGGGCGACGCATTGCAGCCGCTGGCATTTCAATTGCTGGCCGCCGATCCTGCGCTGCCGAGTTCACCGTCGATACGGTTGCGATTGATCGACATGCTGGCGCACGCAATCGGCACTTTCGGCATGGCGGGGGGTCAGGCGATCGATTTGGCTTCGCAGGGGAAGCTGCTCGACATCGGTCAGGTGGAAGACATGCATGCGCGCAAAACCGGAGCGGTGATTCGCGCCAGCGTGCTGATGGCTGCCGAATGCGTGCCGTCCCTGGAGGAAGGCCTGTATGCCGCGCTCACCCGGTTTGCCACCACCGTCGGCCTGGCTTTCCAGATTCAAGACGATCTGCTCGACGTGACCGGTGATGCATCGATGTTGGGCAAAGCCACCGGAGCGGACAGCGAACGCGCAAAACCCACGCACCCGGCCGTCATCGGCATACCGGCCTCGCAGCAGCGAGTCCGGCTGCTTCACAGTCAGGCGATCGACGCACTGGCGCCGTTCGGCGAGCGCGCGGAATCGCTGCGTTTGCTGGCGCATTGGCTGTTGTCGCGACAGTACTGAGTGATGCGTGCAGCGCGTCAATCACGTGCAGAGGGCCGCACCATTGATTGCAAATTCATTGCATCGCATTAGCTATTGCAAGTAATAGGTCCGCCGTCGCACAATAGCGACGAGCTTATCAGCGGCACGTTCTTGCCATAAGCTGCAGACGATCTTTCGAAAGTAGCGGTCTGGGTCCCCATTGCCCCACCGCCGAAAATCAATACGCAGGAGGATGTAACCGGTGCACCAGAGTGCGATCAGTCATTCACGGCTCATGCGTGAATCCACGGATCGGATCGAAACTGCACTGCGCAGTGACGATGGCTATGAGCAGCGGGTAGCGCATCGGCTGGCGGAGAGTTCGAAGACCTGGGAGTTGTGGGAAAACGAACACTCCGGTCTCATGCGCCAGGTCGCCGACTACGGGGTGCTGCGCACCCAGGCCGCAGCGCTGCGGCACACCGCGCTGCGCCTCATCCATGGCAAAGCCCTGTTCGAATACCTGCGCCGCAAGGGGGTTCGAGGGCCCGAGCGTGCGCGAATGCTGCATTACTTCTACCCGACGCGCGGCTATCAAGCCGCGGTCATTGCCGAACACGGCGCCTTCGTGCGCAAGGCGTGCAGCCTTCTGTGCGCAACTCACGTCGGGACTGGTTTGGTCCACGATCCCGCCTTTCTCGATCCGATGCAGCATTACGAGAATCTGTACGCGGAGTACTTCGATCTCTATTGCAGCACGTTATTTACCGCCGAGGGTGTGGTCTCCTGTTCCGAACGCTCGTTGCTGCCCCTGCTCAAGCACCAGCTCAACGAGTGGCGCTGGATGATTCTGAACCCGCGGGAGAGTTGGCCGAGGGTCAATCGGGAGCGCGAGATGCGCCGGTCGACGGGCGAAACCCAGAAACTGCCCCGCCTCACGGCCCGGCTCGGGGAACACCGCTAGGCGTCTGGCTGGTACCTGCTCCGGCCGCAAGGGTTATAATTTCCGCAATTGATTGCATCCGTGCGTGCGATCGATGCGAATAAGCACTCAAGGCCCTCAATGAGTTCATCCGTGCTGCAGCGCATTGCCAGCGGTGATTCAGCCGCCGTGCGTGAATGCATCGAACAATACGGCCCGCTCGTCTGGAGCCTGGCCCGGCGGCTATCGCGCTCACCCTCGGATGCCGAAGATGCGACCCAGGAAATCTTCCTGGACATCTGGCGCAGCGCCGGACGCTTTGACGCGTCGCAGGGATCCGATAAGTTGTTCATCGCCATGATTGCCAGGCGCCGATTGATAGACCGCCTCCGCAAGACCAGCGCCGAACCCCCGATGGATCCTGTGGAAGCCTTGGAGTCGGTGGCCTGGGCGGATCCCGGCACGGCGTCCCAGACCTCCGTGGAAGCCGAACAAGCCAGACGCGCCTTGGCGGAGCTGCGTCCCGAGCAGCGGCAGGTATTGGAATTGGGGCTGTTGCACGGCCTGAGCCAGTCCGAGATCGCCGCCCAGCTGGGATTGCCCTTGGGAACGGTGAAGTCGGACATGCGGCGCGGTCTGATCAAGGTTCGCGAATATATGAATATGGATGCCGAAAGTGTCGCTGCGAGGGCTAATGTCTGAGGCTCCACAAAATCAGCCCGATGAAGCCATGGTGGACTTGCTGATCAAACAAGTCACCGAGGGGCTGTCGCCGGATGAGCAGCGTGCACTCGATGTCCTGGACAGCGCGGTTGCCAGCGCCCATCTGCGCGACCTCGAACGCGCGGCCGCCGCCGTGGCGCTCGCCGGCAGCGCGCCTACGCAGCCGCTGCCGCCGGCCTTGGCGGAGCGCCTGGCGCGTCAGGCGAATGATCATTTTGCCGCGCATGCGCGGGCCGGCGGCAAGCCGGCCGATCTCGCTGCGGCGCGCGCCGCAGCCGCGCCGGTGCCGCGCACCGCGATGCGCAGCGGCGCCTACGGATGGTTGGCGGCGGCCGCCTGTTTGGTACTGGCTGTGATCGCATGGAATCGCCCGCCGCCGCCCGCCCCGCCGATAGTGACAATACCGCCGCCGGCGCCGGTGATCCCGCCACCGCCCGCGCCGCCGTCGACGACGGAACAACGCGCCGAGCTCTTGGCGAAGTCCGATTCGATCAAGATAGTCCTGGGCGCGACCAAGGACCCTGCCGCTGCGGGAGTAACCGGCGATGTGGTGTGGGATCCGGTGACGCAACGCGGCTTTGTGCACTTCGTGGGTCTCGCCCCGAATGATCCGGCGCTGCATCAGTACCAGCTATGGATATTCGACGGCGGCCGCGACAAGCGCTACCCCGTGGATGGCGGTGTCTTCGACATGCCGCAGGCTGCGACCGAGCTGATCATCCCGATCCATGCGGCGCTGCCCGTGCTGTCGGCCAAGGCCTTTGCCGTGACCGTTGAGAAGCCTGGCGGCGTGGTGGTCTCGGGACGCGAGCATGTGGTCGCGCTCGGCGCCGCAACTTGAAGGTCGGCCGGACCAGTGTCGACTCAGGCTCCTAAGATAGCGCGGCTTTGCGATCCTTCAGCGACGGCGGCGTCCACAGATAAATCCAGGTTTCCGTCAGCGGCCTGCCGTTGATGCGCAAGTACAGACGCAAATCGATCGGGTCGACGCTGTCCTCGGGCGGCTTGACGTCGAACAGCGCACGATAGCCGCGAAATTCTTCGATGTAGTGCGCGGTGACATGCTCGGTCTGACCGTGGGACGTGCTGATGACCGCCTCGACGGCCGCGTCCCTGGGCAGCGCGCTCAGTTCGCCGCCGCTGAAGTCCACGGCGAAATGCCAGGAATAGTATTGGCGCTTCTGACCCACCGTGCCGCCGATGCCGGTGCGCGTGGCGATGGTCTGCCCGAGCGGCGACGCGTAGGGCACGCGCGTGCCCCAATGCAGCCGGTAGCTGAATAAAAGTTCCTGTCCCGGCTTGGGTTTTTCCAGCGGATTCCAGAACGCGACGATATTGTCGAAGGTTTCATCCGCCGTCGGAATCTCCACCAATTGCACCGAGCCCTTGCCCCAGCCGCCGTTGGGTCCGGGTCTGGGCTCGACCCAGAGGCTCGGCCGGCGATCGTAGTACACGCCGTCGTCTTGATAGTGGTCCCAATCCCGATCCCGCTGCAGCAGGCCGAACCCACGCGGGTTTTCATCGACGTAGGAACTGAAGTGCAACTGCGCCGGATTGGTCAGCGGCCGCCAGATCCATTCCCCGGCGCCGGTCCACATGGAAATCCCGTCCGAGTCATGAATCTCCGGGCGCCAGTCATTCGCACCGCGCCGATCATTCTCCCCGTAGAAGAACATGCTGGTCAGCGGCGCCACGCCCAAACGCTCGATGGGCTTGCGCGGATACAGAGCGCTGTCGATGTCCATGACCAGCGTGCCGCCGGGCGCGATCTGAAAGCGCAGCGCGCCGGCGACGCTCGGCGAATCCATGAGGGCGTACACGGTCAGTGTGCCGGAATCCTTTGCCGGCCGCTCGAACCAGAACGCGGTGAATCGCGGGAACTCCTCCGGCCGAGGGAACGCGGTATCCACCGCCAAGGCCCGCGCCGACAGTCCGTACTGACGCGTATCGCTGCCCACGGCCCGAAAATAGCTGGCGCCGAGGTAGGCGGCCACATCATCCTTCCAATCCGTCACGAACTGCACGCGAAAGCCCGCGAAGCCCACGTGATCGCGCATGATCTTCGGGTCGATGCCGGCCTTGTCGAACTCGAACATCGCCGGGTCGTAAATGATTTCGCGCGACTGGCCGTCGATAATCTCATGCAGCCGCACCGGTTCGCTGAAGCTGCGGCCGCCGTGGAAGAACTGCAGGCGAAACGCCAGGCCGTCCTTGGCCCAAAGGGCGTGATCGGTCCGAAAGCGCAGCGATTGAAATTGGTCGTAGCTGAGCTTTGCCATGGCCGGCGGCAGAGTATCTTGCGAGGCTTGATAGGCGTTGCCGCCGAGCTTGCGCGCCTGGCCCTTCAGCCAGGCATAGTCGAACGGTTGGCCGGGCGCGGCCGGGGCCGCGGAGGCGAAGCCCGGATAGGCCCATTTTCCTGCTGCCAGTACCATTGCTGATTTGAGTATTGCGCGTCGTCGAACCATGGTGATTGAGGTCCTTTAGATCAAAAATAAGGGGTGCTCGGCGTCCGGCAGCAGCGCCAACTGATTGAGCAATCGGGCGTCGCCCGCCACTTCGACGCGCTCGATGGAAGTGAGCCACGCCAGGGCTTCATCGAGTGATCGGGCATCCTTCAACTTTTGTTCCGCTGTGAAGGCATAGGGATCCGGATGGCCGCGCGGGTCCGCGGGTCTCGCCAAATTGCCGTTGATGTGCGTCAGCCGCGATTCGCGGTTGCGTGCCAGTAGGCGAAGGCCGTCGTCCGGCAATTCGCCCGCGTCGCGCAGCAGTTCCTGACGGCGGACGACCAATGCCGGCGTGTGCAATTCTTCGGGCGTGCGCAGCAACGCCAGGCGCGAGAGAACCGTGCCCAGGCGCTCGCTGCCGCTGGCGCGCGACAGCGGTACCGCCAAAAACAGTCCGAGCAGCGCCGGAGACAGCCACGCGAGCAGCGGCGGCGAGAGGAACCAGACGATCACGGCAGTCACACAGCTCAAGAACATGTGCCGCTTATGGTAGTGCCAGGCATCGGACCAGGAAGTGCCGGCGCCGCCGCGGCGTTGCGGCTTCCAACCCGAGTCGCGTCCCATGAACACCTCGAAAACATGCCGGCACTGGACCAGCATGAGCACGGGTGCATACAGGGCCGAGAGGATGACTTCCAGGAAGAAGCTCGCAGCGATCCCGATCACGCCGCCGCCGCCGCGGCGGATGCGTCTCGAGCAAAGGGCACCGACCAAACCCAGCATCTTGGGTATCAACAGCACGACCATGCTGAACCAGAACAACGCCATCATCAGTTCGACATCGAAACGCGGCCAGGTGGGGAACAATTGGAAATCGTGGTTGAAATATTCGGGGCGGATCAAGTGCGACTGCACGGCGAGCGCAAACCCTATCCCCAGCATGACCAGCCACAAGGGGGAGGACAGATAACTCATGATGCCGACGCCCAGGTGCATCCGGCTGATGAGACTCAGTCCCGCCGCGCCGATGATCTTCATATGCTGCAAATTGCCCTGCGCCCAGCGGCGGTCACGGATGGCGATGTCGATCAGCGACGGCGGGGACTCCTCCCAGGAACCGCCGCAGTCCGTGGCCATGCGCACCTTCCAGCCGCTGCGGCGCATCAGCGCTGCTTCGACGAAATCATGCGACAGCACGAAACCGCCGAAGGGCTTGCGGCCCGCAAGTTGCGGCAAGCCGCAGCTTTGCGCGAATGCGGTCATGCGAATGATGGCGTTGTGTCCCCAATAATTGCCGCTGTCGCCCGACCATGCGCTCAATCCGCGGGTGATGACCGGCCCATAGACGCAGGCTGCGAATTGCTGCAGGCGGCCGAAAAAAGTCTTCGCGCCGATGAGCTGCGGAGCGGTCTGCAATATCCCCAGATCGGGGTCGCTCTGCATGGCATTCACCAGCCGCTGCAGGGTCGGCGCGTCGATCAAGCTGTCGGCATCGAGTACGATCATGTAGTCGTAGCGGCCGCCCCAGCGGGTCACGAAATCCTCCAGATTGCCGGACTTGCGCGCGATGTTTTGCCAGCGCCGCCGATACCACACGGGCATGACGGCCAGCAGCGAATCGCGCAACCGGTGCACGCTCAAGGTCTCGCGTATCCAGGCGTCGGCATTGGTCGAGTCCGAGAGGATCACGATCTCGAAGCCGCGATGCGCGTCGATCAGCGCCAGCGCTTCCGCCATGGCCTGCAGCCCGGCCGTCGTGCGCAAGGGGTCCTCATTGTAAATCGGCATCACCAGCGCCGTGCGCGAGGGCGGGGTTTCCAGGTTCGGTTTTGGATCGCGCCGCTTCGACGCACCGGCCAATACCGAGCCCGCCGCGAACGCGATCCAGCCCAGCGAGACCGCGAAGAAAGAGATCATCAGTCCCTGCAGCAGGGTCATGCTCGCGAAGCGCACGACTTGCAGCATTTGATACACGCCATAAATGGTCACGCCCACGGTGATGGCGAGCAGGATGAAGCGCGCATAGAGGACGGCGGCGTCGGCGCCGCGCCTGCCGCGCCGCGGCGGCCGGTAACTCAGGTCCTGGGCCGGCATCTCCAAGGATTGCTCCGGGGGCATGCCGCCCGATGCGGTCCGCGTCTCGGGCGCAGCGGCGGCGATCAGCTGGAGGTCCATCGATACAGCCAGGTTTCGGTGACGGGTTGGTCGCCGCGCATGATCCGCAGCCGCATTTCGATCAAATCCGCGTCGCGCGGATCGATCTCGAAGCTGGCGCGCAGACCGTGCAATACGCCGTTGGACATCAGCGAGGCGTTGGAAATTCTGCCGGCGGATGCGCCGAGGTCGAGCCGCAGACCATCGACTTTCTCGCCCGCGCCGACGAAATCGAGCAGAAAGACACGGCGCTTGCCATCGACGCTGGCGCCCGAACGGGTGGCAACGGCCTTACCCATGGACTTGGGCGTAGCGGGCTCGGCGCACCAGATGATGCGGTAGGCGAAATGCGCCGGATGCCCCGGCGCCAGCGGTTGGGACGGGCGCCAAAATGCCACGATATTGTCGTTGCTCTCGCGGCCCGACGGAATTTCGACCAGTTCCACCGAGCCCGGACCCCAGTCGCCCTGGGGTTCAATCCAGGCGCTGGGGCGGCGCTCGTACTGCGCGTCGAAGTCCTGGAAGTCGCTTCGCTGCCGGGATCGCTGCACCAGCCCGAACCCTCTCGGCTGCTGAGTGGTGAAGGTGGATACCTGCAGCTTGATCGGATTCGCGAGCGGGCGAAATATCTGCTCGCCGGATGCCGCCGCGATCTGCAGCCCGTCGGAGTCGTGCACCTCGGGGCGGTAGTCATCGAGGTGTCCGCGATTGGTCTCGTCGAACAGAAACATGGACGTCAGGGGCGCAATTCCGGCGACACGCATTTCCGTCCGAGGGAACAAGGTCAGGTCGACATCGGTCAAGGTTTCAACGCCGGGTTGCACGGTGAAGCGGTACGCGCCGGTCGCCGATTCGCTTTCGAGCAAGGCATAGATGACGATCGCATTGGCGCGGGCGCCGGGCTTTTCGATCCAGAAATGGGTAAACAGCGGAAATTCCTCGCCGGACGGCTCTGCCGTATTGATCGCGAGACCTCGTGCCGACAAGCCGTACAGCAAGCTCTTGGCGACCGCACGGAAATAACTTGCCCCTTGGAACACCAGAAACTCGTCCCACACCTTGTTGGAGTTGATGCGGCTGCGCAGGCGAAAACCGGACAGCGGCAGCGACACTTTCCCGAGCTGTGCCGGAAGCGTGGACTGCATCTGGAACATCGCCGGCGTCGCCACCACGTCTTGCGCGGTGCCGTTGTCGACGGTGGAAACCGTGACGGCAGTCTGCAGATTGTAGCCGGCGCGCAGCAACTCGAGGCGGAACGGCAATTGTTCCGTGCGCCAGATGCCCGCGTCCGGATTGAAGCGAACGCTGCGGTATTGCTCGGGACTCAGTTTGTCCAGCCCGGCGGGCAGCCGGCTACGCTGCGGAGAGTAGGGCGCCGCGGCGCGATTCTTGGCATCGGCCAGCAACGTCTCGTAGGTGAAGGCATAAGTGGCGGCCGCGCCGGCATCGGCGGCCGCGAGAGAAAAGCTTAGCACCAGCAATAATTTGGCAACTGAAACCGGCAAAGGCTCACCCGTTTTTCTCACTAGGCCCGGCAGATAGGCCGGATCCGCCGGATCCAGCCGTCTCACCTTGATGAAACCGGCGAGGTCTGTCAACGGGGCAATGCAACGCGGCCGCCTGATATAGTGCGTTGCCATGCCGGCCCCCGTTCATCCTGGCCAGGAACCGCAAAGTGCGCAATCGGTGCTCATGGTGCGGCCTGCTAGTTTCGGTTTCAATCAACAAACCGCCGCCAGCAACGCTTTCCAACAGGCCGGCGATTCGCCGGGCAGCTTCGAATCGCAAAGGCTGGCCCTGCTCGAATTCGACGCTCTGGCGAAGATCCTGGATCGCGCGGGGGTTGAAGTGCTGATCGCCCCCGATACGCCGCTGCCGTTGAAGCCGGACGCAATATTTCCGAACAACTGGGTGAGTTTTCATTTCGACGGCACGGTGACGCTGTACCCCATGCTGGCGCCCAACCGACGATGGGAGCGGCGCGAGGAGATTCTCGAACAGGTGGTGCGTGATGGGCGCTTCCATGTGGCACGCACCGTCGATCTGACGCATCGCGAAGCCGAAGCAAAGTATCTCGAGGGCACCGGCAGCGTCGTTTTGGATCGTGCACATCATGTGGCCTACGCCAGCCTGTCGCCGCGCACCGATCTGGATGTGCTCGGGGAATTTGCGCAGCTTTTGGACTATGAACTCGTGACTTTCGAGACCCACGACGGCGCGGCGGGGCCCGTGTACCACACCAATGTGGTGATGGCGATCGGCACCGGCTTTGCAGTCGCATGCGGCGAGGCCATTGCGCAGCCACTGCACCGCGACGCCGTGTTCAACAAGCTGCGAGCTGCCGGGCACGAACTCGTCGATATTTCGCTGCTTCAAATGCAGGGGTTCGCAGGCAACGTATTGGAACTCGCGCCCGCGGGCGGACCCGTCATTGTGCTGTCGACCACGGCCTTGCACAGCCTGGACCCGGCGCAAAGGCGCATCCTCGAATCCCACGCCGAGCTGCTCCCGGTGGCCATTCCCACCATCGAGCACATCGGCGGTGGGGGTGTGCGCTGCATGTTGGCCGAGCTGCACCTGCCGAAGCGCCGCTAATGCCGATGGGGCGCTTCCTGCGTCTGATGTCATAATCGGCAGATGCTGGAACTGGGCGTCAAATTGCTCCTGGCCTACCTCCTGGGCACGCTGCTCGGCAGCCTGCTGTTGGGCCGCCTGCGCGGCGTGGACATCCGCGATATGGGCAGCGGCAATGCCGGCGCCACCAACGCATTGCGCACTCAAGGCAAACTTTTCGGTTTTCTGGTGCTGTTGGTCGACATCGCCAAGGGCCTGTTCGCGGTCTGGTGGCTGCCATCGGCAGTGTTGCCCGGCGTCGGCGTCGATCCACAACTGCCGCGCGACTGGCTGACCGCCGCCTGCGGCTTCGCGGTCATCGTGGGGCACGTCTATCCCGTGTGGTTCAGCTTTCGCGGCGGCAAGGGAGCGGCGACCGTGGTGGGCGTGATTGCGGCGGTGGATCCATGGCTGATCCTGCCCATGGTCGTGAGCTGGTTCATCGTGCTCGTGCTGACCGGATATGTCGGCCTTGCGACCATGTTGTCGGGGGTGGCCCTCGTCATCGTGGTTGGCATCGTCGAGCCGCACAACAGTGCGCTGTTGAGCTTTTGCGCCTTGGTGGCGGGTTTTATCATCTACACCCATCGCGGCAATATTGCCCGCATGCGCGCGGGTCAAGAGAATCGCGTGCGGCGACTATGGCTGTTTCGTTCGCGAACCGCCTAGGAGACAGGCTCCTGAACCGTCCAATGTTGCTGGTGCTGCTGGCGGATGGCCGGCTGCACTCGGGCGAATGGTTGGCCAAGGAGCTTGGGGTGAGCCGCGCAGCCGTATGGAAGGGCATAGAACGTCTGCGCACCCTGGGGTTGGAAGTGCAGGCGCTGCCGAGGCGCGGGTATTGCCTGTCGAGTGCGGTCGAATTGCTGGATGCACGGCGCATCGCAGCCGAACTTGGACCCCACCGCCGGCCGCAGCTCCGCAAGCTCGAGCTGCTGTTCGAAGTGGACTCGACGAATTCGCGACTGTTGGCCGCAGTGCCGCCGCCGCCGGGATTCGCGGATGCAGCCTTGAGCGAGTTGCAGCATGCCGGCCGGGGGCGGCGCGGCCGAAACTGGATCGCCCCCTTCGGTGCCGGCATCGCGCTGTCGATGGCGTGGACCTTTGGCGAAGGCGCCGGCGCCTTGTCGGCTTTGAGCCTGGGAGTCGGGGTTGCCATAGCGCGCGCCCTGTCGCGTGCCGGAGCTGCGGGGGTGGCGCTCAAGTGGCCGAACGACATCTGGTTCAAGGATCGCAAGATCGGCGGCGTGCTCATTGAGCTCAGGGCCGAGGCGGGGGGTCCGGCTCACGTGGTGATTGGAGTGGGTATCAACGTGCTGCTCACGGCGGCGGCGCGCCGCGAAATCGAAGCGGGTGGAGTGCGCGTCGCGTCGGTCGCGGACGCCTGCTCCGAGTCACCGTCGCGTAATTTGGTGGCAGGGGCCATCTTGGACGAACTTTTGAGTATGCTGGGCCGGTTCGAGCAAGAAGGATTCGCTGCGTTCCGGGAGGCCTGGACGGCGCTCGATGCCTTGCACGGCCGGCCGGCCCGGGTATTGCTGGGCGAATCGGTCATTTCCGGCACCGCCCGCGGCGTCGACTCGGAGGGCGCCCTGCTGCTCGAGACGCCGGACGGAGTGCGGCGGTTCGTGTCAGGCGAGGCTAGCTTGCGTGTGATTGAGGGTGATTCTTGACGCTGTTGAAGAGCATGGTCGTGTGTCTGGTGCTGGCCAACATAGGATATTTCCTATGGGCGCGCGGCATCGCGAAGACCGCAGAGCCGGCCCAGGGGGCGCCTGCGGTGACGTTGAAACTTGCGTCCGAAAACGCCACCGTCCCCGACAGCAGCGCCGGCATGGACACCGCTCATACCGACGGCGGCGAGGGGCTGCTCACCAATGTGAAGCGTTGCATCAGCGTCGGTCCGTTTCGCGACGTGTCGGAAGCCGCCCACGCTGCGACGACGCTGCGCGGCGGCGGCTATGATCCGCGACAAAGGGTGGCCGACGGGGAGGTCTGGGCGGGAGTCTGGGTGTATTTGCCGCTGCCGGCCTCGCATGCCGCCCAAGAGCAGATTCACGCCAAACTCAAGGCGGGCGGCATCGACGATGCGTTGGAAATGCCGGGGCCGAACGAAGGGTCGGTGATCTCTCTCGGTTTGTACGGCGAAGCCAAACGCGCGCAGGCCCGCGTTTCCCAGGTGCAGGCACTCGGGTTCAATCCCGGAATCGCGGACCGCAAGCGTACGGGCAATGTATATTGGATCGACATCGACTTGAAACCCACCGACAGCCTGCTGAATCCCGCGGATTTGCAGGGGGAGGCCGGAAGGATCGTGCGCCTCGAGGTGAAGGGCTGCCCGTCGGTGTCCGGAGCATCGCCATGACCGCTCGCAACGTGGCCTTCAGGTGCATCGGCGCGGTGGGCGCGATGGTCGGTTATGGCTGTCTCGCGGCGTTTTTGTATCTGGTCGGACTTCAGGCGTACCGCTGGTTTCGCCAGGGCGAGTGGACCCACATCGGCCTGAACGACGGCCTGCGCATAGGACTCAGTCATTGCTGCCTCAAGGACGGCGATACCGGCCGGCTTGCCGCCTTCGCCCACTGGCTGGACGCGCCGGTGGACTGGCTCGGCATACA